>JASHRR010000648.1 GCA_030037185.1 Xanthobacteraceae bacterium
GCCTTCATTAACTCATGGTCGAACTTGCCGGAACTCCAAGGCCGCGCCGGAACCTATCAACCTCAGCCGTGTGGGTATCGGGCATTCATCCCTGCCCCTCTGCCTCCCAGACCGTCGGTCAATCTGACGGGGGACCTCCAACGCCTTCTATCCCAAGCCGATTTGGCATTAGGTCGGCTCGATGGCTCAATCCAGACATTGCCGAACCCGGATCTTTTCGTCTTTATGTACGTTCGCAAGGAGGCGGTGCTATCGAGCCAGATCGAAGGCACCCAAAGCTCGTTGCAGGATTTGCTCGCGGCCGAAGCTCGGCTCTACACGCCAGCCACGCCCAGGGACGTGGCCGAGGTGGTGAATTATGTCGGCGCGATGAATCACGGGCTTGCGCGGCTTTCCGAACTGCCCGTATCGGTGCGCCTGATCCGCGAGATTCACGAGAAGCTCCTCGACCGGGTGCGTGGGTCGCGCCTCGCGCCTGGAGAGCTGCGACGCACCCAGAATTGGATCGGTCCAGGCGGTTGCACCTTGCGCGAAGCCGTCTTCGTTCCGCCGCCTCCCAATGTCGTGCCACAGGCGCTCGGCGATCTCGAGAAATTTCTTCACGAGGAAAATGATCTCCCGCTTCTGATCAAGATCGGCCTCGCTCATGCGCAGTTTGAGACTATTCACCCTTTCCTCGATGGTAACGGACGTGTTGGACGGCTTCTGATTACGTTCCTGCTTTGCGAGAGCGGTGTATTGCATAAGCCTGCGCTTTACCTCTCGCACTATTTCAAGCGGCACCGGCAGACCTATTACGAGCTGTTACAATCCATTCGCGATAAAGGCGCATGGGAGGACTGGCTACGATTCTTCCTGCGTGGTGTCGCGGAGGTCAGCGTGCAGGCAGCCGAGACCGCAGCACGCATTCTGACGTTGCGCGAGACGCATCGTAATTTGATTGCCGAGAATGTCGGCTATTCGGCCGGCAATGGACATCGCGTGCTCGAACGTCTTTACGAGCATCCGATCATCTCGGTGAACGAGGTGCGCGATCTGACTGGCACGAGCTATCCGGCGGCCAATCAACTGGTTGAGCGCCTGGTCAAGATCGGCGTCCTCGCGGAAATGACCGGTCAAGTGCGGCACCGGCGGTTTCAGTACAATGCCTATGTCCAGCTGTTCGATGAGCCACAGGCAAGTGGCGCGGAAGAGTCAGCATGATCAGAAAACAAAGAGCCTGAAGGCCACCTTTTGGTCTTCGCGATAGTCGCCGCTGGGACCTGCCGGGCCGGGGCGCGCTAGCCTCGACGCGACCAACGTTAGAATGATAGAAATTGTTGCAGGCAGCGCTTCCGCGGGGTGCGGACATGCCCGTTTGCGAGGTGGCGACGATGTCGGCGAGCGGACGACTCCGCCGCCGGCCTGCACGCCAACCTCTGTGAGGTCCTGCTGGGCGCATAGACCCGCGACTTGACCAGGCGAGCCCTGCTCGATCAGTTCGGCGATTTGCGGTCGATGACCGTCTCGAAAGGCGACGCCGCGGCGATCAACGCGACGAGACTAGCGACACCTTTGTCCATTGCCGTCCTTGGGGGCCGCTGAGGCACCCCGGTCCCGACGCGGCAGCGGAATGGGACCGGGGTCCACGCGTCGGTTCCACGGTAGGTCGCGCGCGTGTGCACAACCGGAGGACGGGCAGCCGCGTTCCCGACTTTCTCGGAATAGGGTTAACCGCGTGTGGACCTTCCGGTCCGATCGAGCTTCATGCTTGTGTCCGCCATTCGAGGCGCGAGGCTCCTGCCCGCAAACCCTTGATCGGGACCGTTGATTGGATCCGCGCTGCCTCGCTTCGCTCGCCCCAAATGATCAACCACAACCGTCGACAGCTCGATTGCGGATGCCGCAAGCGCGCCACGGGGGCGAGTGAGCCCCGACGCCCTTCACGGATGATGAGGCGGGTGATGAAGGGCGCCGGGACGCGCGACGGTAGCGTGTAGCGGTTCCCGCCACGTGCTACAGGGTTACCTGCTTCCGGCGGCTAGGGCTAGAACCCCGCGTCAAAACGCCCGAAGGCGTCCAGTTCCTTGCTTCGTATTCCGGTTCGAGTGCCCGGCCTACCACCCATAGCCATCATAGTCGTACCCGCCGGCATAGCCGCCGCCATACCCGCCGGCATAGCCGCCGCCATACCCGCCTTCGCACCCTCCGTACCCGCCATCGGCACCGCCGTAATATCCGGGCGGATAGGGAGCGCGGCGCAAGCCAGCATCACGATAGAAGCCACCATCGCCACGGAAGAAGCCTCCATCTCCGCGGGAGAAGCCACCATCACCGCGGAAGAAACCACCATCACCGCGGGAGAAGCCACCATCACGATAAAAATTGCTGCCATCGCGGTAGAAGCCGCCATAACGTCTCGAATCGAACTGCGGGCGATAAAAGCCGCCGCCGCGCCGCAGGCCTCCGTCGAAAGCTTTCGACAGATGATTCCCCACGATTAGTGCTGCGAGGGGGCCCCACCCCGCCGCTTCAACACAACTCGATAGGTTTGCCAATGTCAGCGGTGCGAGGATTCCGAGGGCCGCGAGTTGCTTTAACATGATACATCTCCGGCCTCCTCTGCGTGCCCCGCATCCATGGTGGGGATAGTTGTCCGGGTCCAGCCGTCCAGCAAGCCTTGGTTCGCAACTTGGTAAACGGCGCAACATTGGACCGCTGGTACGCTGCTCCCAACGTCACAACGCGGCCGCCGCTAGAAGCTCAGCGCCGCCACCTTGTGGTCGCGCCGCGCTACGGGGTTTGCCGTCCGACTGCCTCCTTTCGGCTTTGCCTCCGTCCGGCTTGTGCGCGACCACAGGCTTCGCTCCAGGCTCGCTTCGACAGCACGTACTCCGGTCAGCTGAAGGGGGCCACTACTAAAGGCCGGCCCGTCGCGCGCAAATGTTCTGAATCAAGTGTTCTGAAGACGAGCTACTTTCCTTTTTGGGTGTCACGAGGACGCATATGAATAGTTGTTAATTTATGCAGCTTAGTTCCATTTTGTCTCGCCCTCTTGTGCTAGTCGATTTACTCAGATATGACTTCGTCTACTTACTCAAGCGGGTGGATGGATTGGATGATGACTTGAGATAGACAACGGAGCAAACCATTGAAGGCAGTATAGAGCGTGTAGCGTAAGGGCTCAGTTTTGAACATCCAAAAGTCGCGGGAAAATCCCAGAAATCTGTGCGAAGACGAAAGCCAAGGGAGATTCGCAGCCGCGCCAGGCTTCGCTGCTCGGCTGACGAAGAGAGGACGGCCTCAGAGCCGTGTCATCGGCGGTCAGGCGTTGCGCATCTTTCTGCTCGGCGCCGTATTTGGCGGCGCGGTGTTTGCTTTCGCCAATCCCTTGTCAATGAATCGGGGCGAACAGTACGCGCGAGAGGCAAATTCGGCGACGTCGATGATCGGCGGCTGGTGGCGCTTCCTGGTCCGGCCGCATCGGGCTGTCGAGAAATCCGCTGCGTTGCAAGCCGAAAAACAGGCAGACGCCAAGGCACAGCCCCCTCAATCCGAGCATGCGCCGAATCGACCGGCTGACGCCACGTCTTCTGGCGTTCAGGCCAAAAAGCGGCTCACGTCGCTGCCTGCCGCAACGGACCAGACCCCAGATTCTAAGAACCCGGCTCAGGAATCGGACAATCCTGCTCCGCTCACTCCGAATCCCGACCGGCCTACTCGCCCCGATGCGAAGCCTCTCAATGAAGGGAGGCCTCTCAACGACATCGATCAATATCTCTGGAACGTCTATCAGCGGTCCGGGAAGAAGCGGGACTCCAGCGGCGATTTCACCTGGAAAGATGAGGCAGCAGCGGGGCGGCTAGGCCTTGAGACCAACGAATATGTCATCGGCGGCATGGATCCGGACTTTAGGGAACTCCTCTATGACGTCGGACATGCGATGGATGCGGCCGGGATTGACTGGACGATCCTGAGCGCCTTTCGTGATGACTATCGACAAGGTCTGGCGGCCGGGTTCAAGGCACACCGCGGCTATTCATTCCACGGAGGCACCATAGCGACCGGGGGCTATGGCCACGGCTGTGCCGCCGATCTTGAGGCGACCGACGGCAACACCGAGTCCAATGAAAAGGTGTGGAAATGGCTGGACCAGCATGGCGAGCAGTTTGGCATCCGCCGCCCGATGCGCCAAATCGATCCCGCCCATATCCAGCCGTTCGGAGCATGGCATGAGGCCGCCGCGGAATTACGGGACAAGCGAGCCGACATCCGACCTGCCGATCTGCGGCCCGGTACAGCCGGCAGCGACCTTAAAAAGCAGATCTTTCCGGTGTCGGCGTCCGAAGCCGGCGTTTCCGAGGCACAGTTTGAGTGCGTACGGTCCCACCATCACAGGGGGGAGCATCTAAGAACCGCAAGGCTGCTCGGTCACCCGAAGCTGCGCGTCGCACGCGTCCTCATGTGGGAGCGGCGGCATCGGCACCCCAGGTGGCGCATGCTCGCCGACGGCGCGAGGCCTGAACGACGCCCGGCCGCGGAAGCTTCGCCAAATGGCGACGAACTTTCTCGGACCGCCAAGCGGCTGACAGCTGAAAGCCGAAGCCCGGATAGACATCCGGCTGCGGAGCCGGCCCTGAACATCGATGAAACCCATCTGACGCCCAAGTGGCACGTCGCCGACGCGCGCAATCAGCGTAAGCGACCAGCTGCAGAACCTTTGCTGGACACCGACCGGCAGCCTCACCGGACTGCCAAGTGGCGGACGTTCTCGGACACCCGAGGGCCGCAAAAACGCCCCGGCGCCGAAACCTTCAGGCGTACCGCGAGATCGAAAGCCCATCTTCATTTTGTCGAGCCGAACTTCGAGGCCCCGAGCGAGCGATCTTAGAGCGGATTTCGACCCCGTTAAAATCAACTACGCGCATCGTCGCTGGGCTTGTCCCGGCGACGAGGCGCTTTCAGGCAAACAGCTGTCCCGCAAGCGCGTCGGACTACGCTGCGGGCCGGTCCTTGGAAATCCGCCGCGCTCAACCCTCGTCGAGCGTTAACGGGCGCGCGGATTAGCCGGTCAATTCTGGCTCTGAGAGTTCGATTTCGATCGCGCATACGATTTCATTGGAATCATTGATTAGTTATCGCGTCGTGGCGCTGCTCCGCTCGTTGCTTCTCCGGATTCGATTTCGCTTTCGAGATCGGCGAGAAGCTGCAAATGCTCTCTAATCGTGGTGCGGGCAAGCTTGGCGACGTTGAGTAAATTGAGGTTGTTGCGCCCAGAATTCAGATAGGTTTCCTGGATCTGCAGCAATTCCAAGTGCCCACTTGTCTGGGCTTCCAGGTACCGGCGATCGAATTCGGGGCCAGCCGGCGTGCCACGCATTTCTTCCAGCAGTTCCCGGCCGCGTTGTTGCGCTTCGACCTCACCCGGCGGTTTTGTGGTTCGGTCTGTCGGACCGTTCTGCAGCGATTTCAAGACATCGGCCAGCGCGTCCTGCTCCGACGTTTCCAATTGAGCAAACTCCCTAAGATCATCCGTCTCCAGCTTCTCTAGCGCCATCCGGCTAACGGCGAGCGACAAAGAGCCTGCCGCCAAGGTCTGGCGGATGTACTCCTCGTCTGAGCCGACGCCGCCGTCGAGCGGTCGATCCTGCCGGGTCTGCGCGAACGATGAAGTTGCGGCCGCCGCCGCGAGAGTGACCAGAACTGTCCGACGCCGGATCATTTGGCTCTCCTCTGATTTGGGATGATGCGCGAGTGGTCCGGCTCGTTTTGCCGGCGGCGTGTAAACGCCCGCTGCTCGCACCAGTTCCTGCTCGCCCGAACGCGGCAGCACGCGTCATCCAAGCGAGGAGCAGAAAAGGCATGCGTGCAAAGCAAGGCAGTGAACAACCCGGGACCGCGCGGTCCGCGGAGATGCCAGGGTTTCGCCGCCGCTCAACCGCTACGGCTTACGGCCCTCGCCGGAGGAGGCGTAAGGTTATGCCGGTGGTGCAAGGCTTCCCGTCGCGGTTCGCTTCCGCGACTGACTGTCGCGATGCCAGCAGGCGAGGAACGCAACGCACTAAGTTCGGTTGGCGTTCAGCGTCGGGCCGTTCCCCCAGCGTAAAGTGTAGGGGCGGTTCGCGCGGGCCCCAGCTCGCCCCCCACGGTGAGTTGGGGCCACGTTCGAGGCGACGCCGCCGGTCCGAGGGGTTTTGGTGGCGCGTTTGACCGGTCCGGTAGAGCGACGCGGTGAAGAGGCATCCTTGCCAACGCCAGGATGTTCCGCACTTGGCTCCTGCACAACTGGAAGCATTGGATCGGGCGAAGGAACAAACGTTTTCGCACTGCGTTATAAGGACCAACATCACGTAAAGGAACTGTGGCAGGGGAACGAGCTGCGGCGGACGCCGGCAGCCTGCTGTGAATCCGTGTGGTTGGACCAAGGCGACATGCATTTACCCTGTGCCATCTCTTGCGCCTCAGAACGCAGTGAGGGAGGGCGAAACGGTCAAATGCATGCAGCGCTAGCGTCCAGCGTTAACCTAAACTTGTTGTCGTGGGAAACAGTCGTGCCATGCGCGTGTTGATAACGGGCGGCGCTGGAGTCATTGGCTTACGAGACAGCCTGGCGCCGCAGGTTCACGGCCGCAAACGTCGCCCGCATCGAGCACGCCGCGCCGAACCGGCACAAGGAACTCAACGCAAGCCGACGTTTTGCGCCGAACATAACGCGCGACAATGTACGGGCGGCACGATTTTCGCCGAGCGTTCGCTTGTTTGAGGCGGCGGCCCCAATCTCGCCGGCGCCCGGGGGGACGCCACGGGGGCGCTTCAGCCCCTCACAGAGGTGCGTGAACACCGTCGGCGCGACACCGCCGCTGCGACGCGCCGCATGGCGCACGGCAGGTCGAACAGCCAGCAATCAGGCACCTGGAAGTCGTCGCATGAGGTCAGAGCCATACGAGCAGATCGGTTCCATGACACGGCTACGACGTTGGCAATGCGTTCGGGGGCGCGTTGCGGCGTGATCAAATTACCTTTCCAGGTCATCCCCGCCCCAGATTTGATCCGGGGGTTAGCGCGCGATTCATGCTTTTTTGGCACGAATCAGCCATTGAGGTGGGTCCGAGGCGAGCGCGCCATCACTGAAAGCGAGTTGTCGAGTTGTTGGCCTGTAACGGATCGACCACTGGACTGTCTTGGCCCAACCGGCCCCAGTTCGACGCTTCCTCCCGACCTTCCCCTCCTTGCGAGTGGGGGAGCGAGAGGGTTTCTGTGCAAAACGCCCGCGAGCACGGGGCGGGCCAGCCTTCGGAGTGCTAGCTTGGTTTCTCTGCCGCAAAATCGCCCCCCTCTCTACCCTCCCCCGCAAGCGGGGAGGGTAGAGAGGGGGTTAGAGACGTCATCCCGTCGATCCCGAGGCGAATCTCTGACCTTGGAGGAGCTGTTGTGAACTCGCCGAACTGTTACGCAGAGGTTTCCGGTGATGCGGTGGTCGCCGAGACGTCCTTGTCAGATTTGAGAATTCTTGTTGTCGAAGATGAGAGCCTGATCGCCCTCAATCTGGAATTAATTCTTCGCCGCTTCGGCTGCGAGGTTGTCGGCCTCGTGTCGGAGGTCGGCGGCATCGTCGCAGCGATTAAGAAACACCTCCCTGACGGTATTTTTCTCGACGTCAATTTGCGCGGCCGGAAAGTCTTCGATGTCCTTGGCGAGGTCATCAGCCTCGGCGTTCCGTGCGTGCTGTCCTCCGGCTACGACGACCCCACGCTGTTTCCGGAGGAATTTCGCAATCTGCCGAGGATTGCCAAGCCGTTTGATGAAGCGGCCCTTCACCGCGTTTGCGTCGAATTCGGATCGCTGGTGCAAGCCCGGCAGGGGCATCGTAGCGCCACACGCGTGGCGTCCAGACGCTCGGGCCTCTCGGCGCGGGCAACGATTCGCCTTGCCCATACCACTGATCTCGTCCGCAATCCGATCGCTAATGAACCGGGGAAGGCTCGGCCGCGGACAGCGGTCACAACGCATCCGTCCGAAGCTGGGGAACTGGGAAAGTCAGAGTGCAACGAAATCCTTCGCGATCGAAATCGAGATCCGCGGTGCCAAGGAGATCGTAAGATACGACGCGCGAAATCAGCTTACTCCCGAAACCCGCTTTGATCTCGCGCTTAACGGCAGGTCCGTTTGTTTCGGTCCAGGTGAATAACACGTTTGCGCCATCAGTTCGCCAAGCGATCTTCACGCGGCCATGTTCCGCGGAAAAAGCCCCGTATTTTGCCGCGTTGGTGGACAGCTCGTGCAACACCATGCTCAACGGCACGACCATGTTTGGCGGCAGCGACAATCGCGAGCCGGACCATTGCGCCCGCATCCCGCGGTCCCCGGCGTGATATGGGGCGAGGCTGCGCTCGACCAGCTGCTCGAAATCGACCTGTCCCCAGCGTCCCTGGGTCAGGATATCGTGGGCCAGCGAAAGGGCGCGCAGTCGGCCATCGAACGCCCGCTTGAATTCCGACGGCGACTGGTTGGCTGAGAGCGTCTGCCAAGCTACCGACTGCACGATCGCGAGAATGTTTTTTACGCGATGGTTGAGTTCGGCCACGAGCATCGTCTGCTGCGACTCGGCCCGCTTGCGATCGGTGATCTCGGTCAGCGACAAGATGCAGCCGATGCGACCGCCAAGTTTATCGCTCAGCGGGCCAGCGCTGAGCAAGAAATGTTTGTCGTCTACTGCCGGCAGGCAAATTTGCGCTTCAGCGCCACGAAGCGATTGTTGCTGGAGCACAAGCTCTAGCACTTCGCTCGACGACATACGGACGCCGGAAAGGTGCGGCTCAGCCGGCAGCGCCACTTCCATCGGAACGGCCTCCGCCAGCAATTTCCCCTCCAGGGCCTTGTCCAGCAGGCGTTCGGCGGCCAAGCTCGCCTTGGTGATGCGTCCGTCGGCATCGCAGACGATGACTGCGTCGGTCGCTTGCTCGAGAATGGAACGCGCGAACCTTTCGGACGCCGCGAGTTTTTCGGAGCGTTTCTGGGCGGTGAGATCGGTAATGATCAATAGCAGCGCCGGAGTGTGGTCGATAATGAGGGGACCGACCGCGACCAGCGCCGGCATCAGGCTGCCGTCCTTGCGCCGGAACTTCAGTTCACCGCTGGCCGGCAGTTCCGCGCCTTCGCCCAGGAGACCTGCGAGGATTGCCGTATCTGAAGGAGCGACGAGGGTCGCCACCGGCTTACCGATAAGCTGCCCGTCGGGATAACCGAGGAGATCCGCCAGACGGCGGTTGCTGTAAAGAATCTGATGGTCTTCCCCGAGCGTCAGTGCCCCCTCGTGCATCCGCTCGACCACCAGCCGATAGGGCTCCTGCGCGCCGGCCAGGGTCGAAACCTGTGGCCCCTTCGGGCCTCTGACGACGACGGCGTCGATCGTGCCTTT
>JASHRR010000649.1 GCA_030037185.1 Xanthobacteraceae bacterium
GAGGCCCATTTGCATGCTTTCGCGACCGAGCTTGCGACCCCCGACGGCGGCAAACGGCAGCTCTTTCTGCACACATCACCGGAATTTGCCTGCAAGAAACTGTTGACGGCGGGCGAGCGCCGCATCTTCGAGTTCGCCCGCGTGTTCCGCAATCGGGAACAGGGGGCCTTGCATCACCCGGAATTCACCATGCTGGAATGGTACCGCACCGGCGAATCCTGCGAGGCGCTGATGGACGATTGCGCCCAATTCCTCGCCATCGCGGCATCCGCCGCCGGAACCGACCGATTCTCATTCCGCGGCCGCACTGCCGATCCGCTGGCGGCTCCGGAACGGCTTACGGTCGCGGAGGCGTTCACGGTCTATGCGGGGATCGATGTTCTGGCGACCCTCAGTGAACATGCAGGAGACCGCGATCGACTGGCCGCCCAGGCCCGCGCTGCCGGGGTGCGGCTCGCCGATGACGATAGCTGGAGCGACATTTTCAGCCGCATCCTAATCGAGCGCATCGAGCCTCGGATCGGCAACGGCCGCGCCACGTTCTTGACCGAATATCCGCGCCCCGAGGCGGCACTGGCGCGACCCAAACCCTCCGATCCGAGGATCGCAGAGCGTTTCGAACTGTTCGCGTGCGGAGTAGAACTTGCCAATGGGTTCGGCGAACTTACCGACCCGGTGGAGCAGCGCACGCGGCTCGAAGCCGAAATGGCCAACAAGCAGCGGCTTTACGGCGAGCGCTATCCGATCGATGAGGAGTTCCTGGCGGCTCTGGCCCGCATGCCGCCGGCGAGCGGCTGTGCCCTCGGTTTCGACCGGCTTGCGATGCTCGCGGCGAGAGCCTCGCGCATCGAGCAGGTGATTTGGACGCCGCTGTCTTGAAAGGCACCCGATGACGAGCAACACCCTGCGCAGCATTGCGCAACTGCGAGACGCCGGCCTGGTGCCGGCCGAGCAAACGGCAGCGCTCGAGAAGGTCGCCGCCCGCTATGCCGTGGCAATCACCCCCGCCGTCGCGGCGCTGATCGATCGCGACGATCCGAATGATCCGATCGCACGCCAGTTCATCCCCGACCCCGCCGAACTCGTCTCGCGGCCAAACGAGCGGGCCGATCCGATCGGCGATGACGCTTTCAGCCCGGTCGAGGGAATAGTAGGCCGCTATCGGGACCGGGTGCTTCTGAAACTGGTTTACGCCTGCCCGGTCTATTGCCGGTTCTGCTTTCGCCGCGAGATGGTGGGGCCGGGCGGACGACGAAGTCTCACGGCGGACAAGCGCGACGCCGCTTACCGGTATATCAGCCAGCACCCCGAGATTTGGGAGGTCATATTGACGGGCGGCGACCCGCTGGTGCTGCCGCCGTCCCTGCTGCGCGAGGTGGTGCGCACGCTCGCCGCCATCGATCACGTCAAGATCGTTCGCCTGCATACCCGCATGCCCGCGGTGGCGCCCGAGCGGATCACCGCCGAATTGGTGGAGGCCCTGCGGGCGGCTGGAGCGACGACTTACGTGGCGCTTCATGCCAATCACCCTCGCGAATTGTCGCCGGCGGCCCGTGCGGCGTGCGCCCGGATCGTCGACGCCGGCATTCCGATGCTCAGCCAGACGGTGCTGCTGCGCGGCGTCAACGACGACGTCGAAACCATGAGCGCGCTGATGCGCGCCTTCGTGGAGTGCCGTATCAAGCCCTACTATCTGCACCACCCTGATCTCGCGCCCGGCACGGGCCACCTGCGCAGTTCGATCGCGGCCGGCCAGGACCTGATGAGGCAGATGCGCGGGCGGGTATCAGGTCTATGCCAGCCCGCCTATGTGCTCGACATTCCGGGCGGCGCCGGCAAAGTTCCGGTTGGGCCGAACTATATTTCGGCGCGCGCGGACGGCGCCGAACAAGGTTACGAAGTGCGCACGATCGACGGCAGCTTACACCCATACCCGCCGCCCAGCTGAGCGCGCTGTCGATCACTCGGCCGCGGCGCTCCTGCTTGCCTGTCCTGGCGTGGGATAGCGCGCCATCAGGTCGTCCACCATGCCCGTACATCTGGCCCAGTCGAAGGTCCGATAAGAGTGCCCGCGGGTGACGAACGATGCGCCGGCGTAGAACATTTCATACTGGATGTGGCGCGATGCGAATTCCGATCCCAGCGCATCCCAGGCAAGCTTGAAGAATTTCACCCGCTCTTGCGGCGTCAACAAGGGAGATTTCTGCGTCTTGTCGATCAAGTCGGCAAGCAGCGGATTGTCGAAGTCGGCAACGCTCGACGGCTGCATGATGAGACCGCCGCCGGCGAGATCCCTGATCGCGGTGATGACCTTCGGATAGAGCTGCTGGGTCAGCGTCTGCGCCGAATAGAGCAGGTGGCGATCCGGAACAAAGTAGCGGCCGGCGCGCTGCCCCTTGGCTTCCATGCCGTGCAGCAGGCCGTCGACGAGGCCGACCTGCGCGGCAATCTGGCCCAGCGAATCGCGAACCTGCGCAAATGCCGCGATGCCGTTTGCTTCGGCGATGCGATGGGCAAGCCCGGCGAGGAAACGCATCTTCACCAGCAACCTGATCTGGCATTGATAATTCTGGTAGACATGGGCCGGCGTCCCGTGAAACTGCTTTAGGGTCATCTCTATGTTCTGGTTAACGAATACGCGCTCCCACGGCACCTTGACGTCGTCGAAGTAGAGCACGGAATCGTTTTCATCGAACTGGCTCGACAGCGGGTTGTCAAAGCAAGAGGCTGCGCTGTCCTCGTAGGATTTGCGGGAAAGCACGCGCAGCCCCTTGACGTTCATCGGGACCGCGAACGATGCGGCGTGCCTCTCGTCCCCGGCGGCGAGCGGCTGGATGCAGGTGACGAACACTTCATTCGCCATGATGCTTGATGTGGCGAGCATCTTGGCGCCCCTGATGGTCAGGCCTTCGCCATCCTCATCGACCACCGCAGCAGCGAGATTGGGGTCAGCCTGGGCGTGGGCTGATTTGGAGCGGTCCGCTTGCGGATTGATGATGACGTAAGTCAGGAACAAGTCATTGTCGCGGGCGAACCGGTAATAGTCCCGCAAAGCGCCGGCGCGCTTTCGATCATAGGCCTCAAACAGCTCGATCCCCATGAACATGCCGCTGATGCATGACGCCACGTGGTCGGGCGAACGCCCCATGAACCCGAAATGCAGCTCGGCCCAGGCCGCGAGCGCCTGGCGCCGTTCGAGCAATTGGGCATGGTTTTCCGGAAGCTGCCAGCAGCGGTTGACGCGGCGCCCGGTATCCGGGCTCGCGAAGGTCAAGGCGTCGATGAAGCCGGGCTGGGCCTGGAACTCGTAAAGGGCGGCTACCGTTCGGATCGAGTTACGAAAGGCCTTGTGAGTGGTCACGTCGCCGACGCGTTTGCCGTAAATATAGACGTCGCGCCCGTCGCGCAGACTCTCGACGTGAGCCTGCCCTGTCTTGATCGGAATCATTTCCCATCCCAATTCGAGGTTTGCCCTGCGCCAGTCGGCGCCTTTTTGCGGTTGTCATGTTAGCACGCGTCGCCACGGCAACGACTCGCCGACTCCGCTTCGCAAATGGTAGGCCTGTAGTGTATCGATGGGGCTGTAGTGTACGGATAGTGGCGGTGTGGCGCGACCTGACCGAGGAGCAGAGCCAAGCAAAAAGGTCGCAGGCGCCTTTTCTGGCTGCGGACAGGCGCAATTTTGCTGATGGTTAAGAAAAGCTTGCGGAATGGCATGCTGAATATGCCACTGGAACGCATCAGCGTTGAACCGCATATCCACCTGAGTTGACAAACCCTAAAAAAGCCGTCGTCGGAATGCGTCATCGACCGCAGGGCGCGATAAAATCTGGGCCAGCCAATAGATTGGTGTCTTTATGGATATGATTCTCGTCAAGATTTTAGCTGCGTTCCTTACGCTCAGCGTGGTGACGACGCGCCCCGATGCCATCAAGACGCAGTTCGATCCGCAGCGCGACCAGGCCGAGGTCACTCAGGTATTGCGTGATGGCTGCGCCCATATGCGCAAAGCGTTCGATGTTGAGTCCCTTGACATCGACGACCTCATCAAGACCGCCATGGATGATCCGCAAGCGCTCTCGAGCGACGTCAAGGTGCTTCATGGGCTGAAGTTCGATACCCTGCTTGCGGTCTACAGTCAATTCTGCAAGGGCGAAGACAAGGCTTCGGTGGACCTTGGCGAGGTGATCCGATTCTATAACGGCGCCCTCGCTGACCTTCCCGATTACACCCGTCTCAAGGGCGCCCGCATGGCCATATCGGGCGGGATTCTCGACGGCAAAGGGGAACGCTTCGCCGATCTCACCGAGAGCAACCGACGCATCTGGGTGCCGCTGCGGGACATTCCCCTTCATGTCCAGAAGGCCTTCATCGCCGCCGAGGACAGGCGCTTTTACGAACATCATGGAGTCGACGAGCGCGCTCTCATCCGCGCCATGGTGTCGAACCTTGCCAGCCCCGGCCGGCCGCAAGGCGGTTCGACCATCACCCAGCAGGTTGTCAAGAACCTGCTGGTCGGCGATGACGTCACCTACGAACGCAAGATGCGTGAGATCATCCTGGCTTCCCGGCTGGAGCACAGTCTCACCAAAGCGGAAATCCTGGAACTCTATCTCAACTCGATCTACCTCGGCCGCGGTGCGTGGGGAATCGAGCTGGCGGCGCGCAATTACTTCGGCAAGCCGGCCTCCGCATTGACGCTGGAGGAAGGCGCAATGCTGGCCGGGCTGCCCAAAGGGCCGACTTATTACAGTCCGGATCGCCGTCCCGATCGAGCGCAGGAGCGGCTCGCCTATGTGGTGAGCCGGATGCAGGAAGACGGCGTGGCGGGTGCCGCGGCGATCGACAGCAGCAAGCTCGCGTTACCCCACATGGTGGCCTACACCCAGACCCAGCAGCGCGATTCGGGCTACTACTTCCTCGACCATGTGACGCGCGAGGCGCGATCGCTTGCCGGATTGGCGACCCTGACGGCTGCCGGCACGACGGTACACACCACGGTTCGTCCGGAGCTCCAGCGCGCCACCGAGGCTGCGCTGCAGGAGGGCTTGGCGCAGTACGAGATTCGCACCGGCCGCACGGAATGGCACGGCGCGGAGGCAAATCTCGCTGAGGCGGTGCGACGCATCGAGGCGTCCCGGCCGGCGGCGGTTGCCGAGATGACGGCGGTATCTGATGTCAAGCCTCCCGGCCGCGGCTCCGCCCGCACGGCCGACGGCGGCGCCAAACCGTCACGCGGCGGCACTGCCGGAAGGCTCGCGCCAGGTCCCGGCTCAGCAGGTCCCGGCTCAGCAGGTCCCGGTTTAGCAGGTCCCGGTTTAGCAGGTCCCGGCTCAGCAGGTGCCGGCTCGGCAAGTCGCGGCTCGGCGGGCGCGGGGTCAACGAGCGCGAAAGCCTCGCCTTCTGCGCCCGATGTCGTCGGCCCCGTGCCGCTCGCTCCGGCGGCGGCTCCCGTCGTCAAGCCGAAGCCGGCTTGGCAGCAGGCGCTCGAGGCGGCGCATTTGCCGCTCTACGACGTCCACTGGTCGAGCGCAATCGTGCTGCCGACGAGTGATCGCGCCGGCCTACGGGTTGGACTATCCGACGGTCGCATCATGCCGCTGTCCTCAGCCGGTCTCGCCGGCCGGCGCGGTCTCAACCCTTATGACGTGGTGTTCGTCAAGGTCAGCGACACCAGAGGCAAGCAGACCCGGGCCGAGCTGCGCGTGCGCCCGACCGTCGAGGGCGCCGCGGTGATCCTCGACAACAAGACCGGCGCCATTCTCGCCATGGCGGGCGGCTTCTCTTATCCGTTGAGCCAGCTCAACCGCGTGACCCAGGCGGTGCGCCAGCCGGGCTCCTCGCTCAAGCCGTTCACCTATCTGGCGGCGCTGCAACGGGGCCTGCAGCCCAATACGCTGGTGAGAGACCAAGCTGTGACCCTGCCGCCGATGGGCGATTCGTCCCGTGCGCGGGAGAAGGACTACTGGTCGCCCAAGAACGCCGACGGCGGCGGCGGCGGCATCACGACGTTGCGACGCGGACTGGAAAATTCCAAGAACCTTGTCACCGCCAATCTGCTCGACGGCGGCATCGACTCCGATCCGAGCCAAAGTCTCCGACGGGTCTGCGAACTGACTATCGACGCGCAGATCTACCACGATTGCGTGGCGTATTATCCGTTCGTTCTCGGCGCCCAGCCCGCCCGGCTGATCGACATGGCGGCATTTTATGCGGCAGTCGCCACCGAGGGCCGCCGCCCCTCGCCCTACGCCATCGAGTCGATTGAGCAGAACGGCCGCACCGTCTACACCCATACGCCCGATGCGAAATGGCTGGCCGGGGGCGACCGGCCGTCATTCTTTCAACTGCGCAGCATGTTGCAGGGGGTGGTGGCCCGCGGCACCGCGCGCGCGATCGGGCACTTGTCGTCCTACGTGGGCGGCAAAACCGGCACCAGCGATGACGGCAACGACGCGTGGTTCATTGGCTTTACCAACGACATGACGATTGGCGTGTGGGTCGGCTACGACAACGCCGACGGCAAGCGCCGCACGCTCGGCAATAACCAGACCGGCGGACGCGTAGCCGTGCCGATTTTCGCGCAGATCGTCGAAGCCGGCTGGGCGAGCTACGCCCGCAAGACGCCGCTCAATCCGCCGTCGCCCGAGGCAAGAAAAGAGCTTGTGGCGATGCAGATCGACCTTGAGAGCGGAACCCCGCTCCGTGATCGCGGACCTGGTCCGGAGGGCTTTACGGAATATTTCCGCGTGCGGCACGGGCAGGTCGAGGAAACCCGCTATGCGCTGGTGTCACCGGACGAGGTCGCCGCCAATCGGTTCGGCGATGACGGTGAGGACGATCTGCGCTACCCGAACGCCGGCGGGCGGTACCCCGGGAGTCCCTATGGCGGCTATTATGCGCAACCGCAACGTCCCGGTGACCTTTTCCAGCTGTTCGGCAGTTTGTTCGGCCAGCCGCAGCGCCAAGCGCCGCCGAACGGCGGGTATGGCGATCTTCGTTCACGCAGCCCGGACGATCGGCGGTGGTTCCCACCACGCCAGGTCGACCCCGACGTGCCATGGCGCGACCGCCAGCGCAGCGATTATTGATATTGAGGATTGGATGGTCACGGTGATCGCGAGAAGGACCTTAAGATGAGAGCGCCCGACGTTGCATTTTTCGGAATTCTGGCGGCCGCGGCATGCATGCCGGCCCATTCCTGGGCCCAGGAATTCCAGATGAAGGAAGTCCCCTCCCTGCCGCCGCTGGCGGCGGGCACTTTGGCGCCCCACACGATCCTGTTTGCGGATCATCGCAAGGACGAACTCGTCGACCCCACCACCGGGCTCATCCGTTTCTCGGACTGGGAGCGTTCACGGCCGCAACAGAAACAGCTGCTGAGCCTGTTTCCCTCATTCGAGGAACCGATGGTGAGCGGTGCCGAGGGTGCCGGCAAGCCGCGCAAGCGACGGCTTCACGTCTATGTGGCGGAAGCGCGCTTTGCGGTGGCCAAGCCGGCCGCCGCGATCAATCTGTCGAAACTGATCACGCTTGCGATGATTCAGCAGCTCGATCCGTCCATTCAGCATCGCCTGATCCCGGCGGCGGACGTTATTCCAAACAAGGACGCGAACTCGCCGAACCGTAATCCGAAGCGCCAGTGGTGCGAAGGCAGCACCACTTTGATCTGCATCCAATCGAGGTACCAGCTCGAAGGACGGCTGCCGACCGGCATCATGCTGGTCAACAAGATCCGCGAAAACCACAAGAGGATTGCGGATTTCATGGAATTTCAGAGCGAGCTTCGGCTGGTTCCGGAGGCCGAGGTCGACCAGGCGGCCCTGGCCAAGGCGACTGGCGTCGATGCTCCGGTGGCGGGGGTGGTCGAGCAGAACATCTTCTATGTCAACCAGATCATGCAGTTCGGTAAATTTATCGCGGTGCTGCAGCCCGATCCAGCCGATGCCAAGAAGTCGGTCGCGACCGCCCTCATTGCGCTCGCCGTCGACAGCGAACTGTTCGAGAAGAAGAAGGAGCTGGAAAGCGTCCCCATCCTGCGCAACCTTGTGCCCGCGCAGGTGCTTGCCGGAAACAGCTCATTCAATACCGGAAATTCGATCAGCGCCGGACTGCCGAAATATTCCCGCAATCGCATCAAGGCCGTCGCGACGCTGCTGGAGAAATGAAAGACCCGGTTCCATTTCAACGGAACGCAGGTGATGGACCACTTACCCGACGTCAAATCAATCGATTGCGACGTCCATCCGCGCGTGCCCGGCATGCCGGCGCTGATGCCCTACCTGGAGGATTTCTGGCGCGATTGCGTCGAGGACCGCGGCATCAGTTCGCTTGAGAGCATCGCTTATCCGCCGAACGCGCCGATTTCGGCGCGATGCGATTTTCGCGCGGGTGGCGAGGTGGCAGCTACCGTCGGCCAATTGCAAGCGCAAGTATTCGACCGCTGGGGCATGAGCTTGGCGATCTGCAACTGCCTCTACGGCGTCCACCTCGTTCTGAACGAGGACATGGCGCGTGCCTTCGCGCGGGCCGTCAATCAGTGGATCGCGACGCAATGGCTCGACCGCGACGAACGGCTACGCGCATCGATTGTGGTTCCGGTGCAGAATGTCGAATTTGCCGTCGATGAAATCGAGCGGTGGGCGGGGGATCCCCGTTTTGTCCAGGTGCTGGTGCTCGCGATGGGCGAACTTCCGCTGGGTCGCCGCCAGTTTTGGCCGATCTACGCGGCGGCTGAACGGCATCGCCGACCGATCGGGATTCATGCCGGCAGCGCGTACCGCCATCCCGTCACCTCGCTGGGCTGGCCGAGCTATTACGTGGAGGATTATGCGGCCCAGGCGCAGGGCTTCCAATCGCAGGTCGCAAGTCTCATCTGCGAGGGTGTGCTGACCAAGCATCCCGCGCTCAAGGTGGTGCTGATCGAGTCCGGCGTCACTTGGGTGCCGGCCTTTTTGTGGCGCCTGTCGAAGTTCTGGCGCGGCCTGCGTACCGAGATCCCGTGGATCGACCGATCCCCATCGGAAGTCTTCCGCGATCATTTTCGCCTGACCGTGCAACCCTTCGATGCGCCCGATTCCCCCGACATTGTCCACCGCGTCATCGATCAACTTGGTTGCGATGACCTCCTGCTTTTTTCCTCCGATTACCCGCATTGGCAATTTGATGGCGACAATTTCCTTCCCGCCGGCATTCCGGCCGACCTCGCACGCAAGATCATGGTGGACAATCCTCGCGCTACTTATTTTGGACAGGGAACTTCCTGATGCGCTCCCGAAAGCGTCCAAAAGCGTCGGCCGGCGCTTGGTAAGGCGACAGCCCGACAGCGCGCGCTACAACCTGCTCAGCGGGCGTAGCCGAGCAGCACCATTTCGCGCGATGCATGGGCGCTGGTCGGTTCACGATTGGCCGTCGCGACGCAGATTGCGGCGATCCCCCTGGCGCTGTGTTATGCCGATCCGATCGAAATATTCCAAGACCTGGATGCTCAGGTTTCGGCCAATGCCGCTCATGCGGTTGAAATCGGCAGCGGAAAATGTGCCGTCCGGATATTCGCCGGCAAGCTGCTCGGCGATCCGCTGCAGTTCGTGGAGCGTTGCGGTTAGAAAATAGCGATTTTCTGCCACCTGATGCACCCAACCCAGCTGCTCGGCGCGGGCGAGGAACGATTTAAGGGGGGCGAGGGCAATTCGCACGCGCTCGACCACTTCCAGCACCCGCGGCGGACGCACGCCGTCGGCCGCGAGAGCTGGCGCGACGCGCTTCCAGAGGGCAGCTTCCCCCGGCGTCGGTTGGGGCTGGTGACCGCAAAGATGAATGATGGCGCCCCGGCGGGCAACGATGCCGGCCTCGCAAAGCTGCGCGAGCGCGCGGCGCAGCAGCGATTTCGTGACCGGCGGGCGGACAGCCGCATGAAGGCCCGTTTCAGCAAGCCCAAGCAGTTGTGGGTGGTTGCGGTGATGAGCCCCCAGCAGTTCTGCGGTTTGATCGAGCAATGCCTGCCAGTGATCGGCATGCAAGACGATCTTCGCGTTGCCATCGTGAAAGATCCTGGCGGGGTGGACTGCCAGCAGCGCTTCGCATTCCGATGCGGTCAAATTCCACGACCGTACAAAGATATCAAGATCGAAGCCGCGAACCGATGCGGCCATCATGCGGGCGAAGGCGGTTGCGGCGTCGGCCTTTCTCAGCGCCTCAAGCAGCCCCGATCGCATCGTCTTGTTCTGGCGTGTTGGCGGCAGCGGATCGAGAACCGAGCCGCCGCCGAGGGTACGTTTCGCCGGCTGATCCCTGAGGATGAACTTCTGCATCGCCCAAGCCGCAATCGGCCGGTCGAGGTGCAGCGCCGCAACAGCACTTTCGCCTGACTGGACGGCCTTGCCGGAGAGGAGCGCGATGCGGCAGGTGAGTTCCTGTGTACCGATATGAAGATGCGCGGGAGTCCAATGGCGCAGCGGCCGCTCGCGCCCGACCAGGCGCAAATCGACGTCGATGCGCCGGGTCGCCTGATTGGGGCCGGCAGCGATCCAAACACCGCGCCGCAGATCATCAAGCGCCACCCCGGACAGTTGCATCGCGCAGCGGTCGCCGGCCTGTACCAGTGACACGTCGCGGTCATGGATGCGCAAGGAGCGTACCCGCGCCGCGGCCCCGGCCGGCGCGACCGTTACGGTGTCGCCGAGGCGGGCGGTGCCCGCATGAACGGACCCCGTCACCACGACGCCGACGCCATGCAGAACGAAGGCGCGGTCAACCGCCAGGCGAAACTGGCCGGCGGCTGGCGGCCGTGCATGGGTTTGCGCCAAAGCGGCGAGGTGGGCGCGGAGCGGCGCAATGCCTTCGCGCCTGTGAACAGAGGTGCGGAACAGACTCTCCGCCGTTATGCGCGTGTGGCTGAGCAGCGCACCAATTTCCGCTTCCACGGCATCGCTGCGCGCCGCCGCGACCTTATCGGTTTTGGTGAGCGCGACCGTGGCCCGCGCCACGCCGAGCAGGTCGAGGATTTCCACGTGTTCGACGGTTTGCGGCATCACGCCGTCATCGGCAGCCACCACCAGCAGGGCATGATCCACATTGCTGACGCCGGCCAGCATGTTCTTTATGAAGCGCTGATGTCCCGGCACGTCGACGAAACCGAGCAGTCGTCCGCCCGCCAGCGGCATATAGGCAAAGCCGAGATCGATGCTAAGGCCGCGCGCCCGTTCTTCCGGCAGGCGATCAGTGTCGACGCCGGTGAGGGCGGAAACCAGCGAGGTCTTGCCGTGGTCGACGTGTCCGGCCGTCGCAATGATCATGGGCGAGCTTCGGGCCTACGCGTCAGAGAGCCGATTGAACGAAGCGACAGGACGCAGCGCGCTGATCGGCTTGGCCTGACATCAACAATCCTGCCAACATTGAGCCGCCCTGCCCACCCTGCCGCAGCGGCAGGCGGCGCCGCAACCCTATAGGGGTGATTCCCGTCAACTGAAATCCGTCCTATCATGGCTCCATGATACACGACGGCGTTCCACAGATCGAAGCCAAGGACAACCCGGCATTCGCGGGCCCGACGTTCTTTGCCTTCATCAAGCAAGACTGTCCGACCTGTGTTCTGGCGATGCCGGCGCTGCGCGAGATCGACGAGCGCATCGCCCGCTCCGGCGGGACACTTAAAGTGCACGTGCAGGACGATGTGAGCTTCGCCAAAGGTTTTTCGCAGGCGAGCGACGATAGCGCACTCGCAGCCTCTTACCGCTACAACATCGATACGGTGCCGACCCTGCTCCGCCTCACGAGCGGCCGCGAGAACGCGCGCGTGGTCGGCTGGCGGCGCGCGGAATGGCAAGCCATCACCGGGCTTCCCGGGCTGGGCGAAGGCCTGCCGGAATATCGCCCGGGGTGCGGATCGAAAACCATCGACCCCGGCATGGCGGTGCGGCTCAAGGTGAAATACGGCGACACCGGCCTCGCATCGCGCCGCATTACAGTGCCGGCACTGTCCGATCCGGTCGAAACCTGCTATGAGCGCGGCTGGACCGACGGCCTGCCGGTAGTGCCGCCCACCGAGGAACGCGTGCTCGAAATGCTTGACGGCATCCCGCGCGCACCGGGCGAGCTTATCGGCCTGATACCGCCCAACCTCGCTCCATGCACCGTGGAGAAGGTTGCCGTCAATGCTGTGATGGCGGGCTGCCGACCCGAATACATGCCTGTGGTGCTCACCGCCGTCGAGGCGGCGCTGATGCCGGCCTTCGGGCTCCATGGGGTGCTTGCCACCACCAACGCCTGCACGCCGGTCGTCATGGTCAACGGGCCGATTGCGCGCGTCATCGGCATGAATGCGAAGGGCAATGTATTCGGCCAGGGCAACCGCGCTAACGCGGCGATCGGCCGTACGCTGCAGCTCATTGTACGCAATGTGGGCGGCGGGCGGCCGGGCGAGATCGATCGCTCGGTCTTCGGCAGTCCGGCGAAATACTCCTTCTGTTTCGCGGAAGACGAGGATGACCCCCGCTGGGACTCCTATGCTGTGTCGCTCGGGTATTCGCCGAATGCCTCAACCGTCACGATATTTCCAGGCGACGGTATCACCCAGATTATCGATCACATTTCGCGACGGCCGGAGGATTTGTGCCGCGCCTTTGCGGGCTGCATCCGGGCGATATATGGCACCGGCCATATCATCGGCGTGCAGGCTTTCCTGGCGATCGCACGGGAACACGCAATCGTATTCTACGATGCCGGCTGGTCGAAAGCGCGCGTGAAGGAAGAGCTTCTCGGGCTGCTGAAAATTCCGGTGCGTGAGGTGGTGGCGGGCCGCGCCGGTTTGACGGGGCTGACGATCGAAGAAAGATCCAATCCGGACAACCTGGTCGCCAAATTCAAGAACGGCACCTTCAACATCATCCGGGCCGGTGGCTACGCCGGCAAATATTCCGCCATCATCCCATCGATCGGCGGAAGAGGCAGTATCGAACCGGTAACCAGGGAGATCAGATAGCGATGCCGGAAAACATTCTCCTCGACCCGACGGCCGAGACGGCGCCGGCTAGACAGCCGCGCCTGGCGCGGCCGCCATCGATCGCCGGAATGACGATCGGACTCCTCGACATCGCCAAGATGCGGAGTGACGAATTTCTCGATCGGCTCGACGAACTTCTGACGGAGCGCGGCCATGTGGTGAAGCGCTATCGCAAGAAACACTTCACGCACCTGGCGCCGCTTGAGCTGAAACAAAAGATCAAATCCGAATGCGACCTTGTCGTCGAAGGATTGGCTGATTGAGGCTCCTGCACGTCGTGCTGTATGCATGACCTCAGGGGCCTTGAGCAGCTGGGCACGGTGGCGGTCGGGGTTGCGACCACGGAATTCACGGTCGCGGCGGCGGCGCAGAGCCAGGCGCTGGGCTATGATCCGGCCGTGGTATTCGTTGCGCATCCGATCCAGGACCGCACACACGATGAAATCCGCGCCCTTGCGGAAGGTGCGCTGGGGGAGATCTTGGCTAATCTGGCGGACCGGTAGGCTCTGACAGCGGCGGGCAACAGTGCCGTTGCGCCTCCCACGCCTCCATTCAGCTTTCACTTGAACAGCCGTCCAAACACGGCTGTTCGACCTATTGGCAAGCTCGGCTCGAGCGATCGGCGTCAGCGAAATTGGTTCGAGCTTGACTTCCGCTTTCCGGCGGATTCTGGTGCGCTACAGCCTGTGCGAAGTTTACACCGGAAAGCGGCTAAGCCACACGGTTTCACGGCGTCACGACAACCTTGCCCGTCATGTGTGGATGCAGGCCACAGAAATACTCATAGCTGCCGGCCTTATCGAAGGTGAAGCTGAATTTATCTTCGGTGTCGAGGGCCGGTGAGTGGAACTTGCCGGTCGTTTCGACGATCGAATGGGCAATGTCGTCGTTGTTCTGCCAAACGATCTTGGTCCCGATTGGAACCGTGATGGCGTCGGGCTTGAAGGTGAAGTTGCCGATAGCGAGGTTGATTTCGCGGGGCTCCGCGAGTGCTGCGTAGACGGCACAGCACACCGCCGCACCCGCCGAGAATGCGCGCAGACTGTCGTGGATGAGAGACATTTTGTGTGCCTTTTTTGTTGCGTCATGCCATCCCGCGGCGCGATCGCGCACGTGTAGCGAGACACCGGCTTTTGCTCAGCCACCACGGAGCGTGGTTGGCCGGGCGCGGCGATGACGGGCTGTTTCGACGTGACCGAGCCGCGAACCGGAGGTTCACGCCTTGACGAGTTCGCTGTCGGTGATGGCAAGGGGCTGGGTGCCTCGTTTCACCTCGACTGTGGTGATGCCGAGGACCGTGCGCAGCTTGTCATCAGGCACGCGCATGGGGCCGGGCGCCGGCGCAGTGCCGGGCGCCGGTTGCGGGAAAGCTGTCGAGCGCGCGGTATGGAAGGTTACGGCGCCTTCGACCTTCTGCATGATCTGATGGATATGGCCGTTGAGCACCGTCACTGAGCCGAACCGCCTGACGAACCCTAGCGCCTGCGCTGCATCATCGGTTCCCCAGCCCCAGTTCTCAGCGACGGTCCACAGCGGGATATGGGCAAACAGTACGATCGGGGTGGAGGCTGGTTTGCTCTTCAGATCGTCCGAAAGCCACGCAAGCTGCTCGGCGCCAAGCGTTCCCATGCCGCCCGCCTTGAGGTTCGCGACATTGACCAGGCCAACGAAATGCACGCCGTTGGTGTCGAACGAATACCAGCCGCTGCCCTTGGCCCGGACCCGCTTGCCGTAGCGCTCCAGGTAGGCCTTGCCGAGGTCGGCATCGATGATGTCATGTTCGCCCGGAACGTAGAAGGTATCGAGCCGCGCCTTACCGATCGCCTGATCGGCGTTGTCGAATTCCTCAGGCCTGGACAAATGGGTGATGTCGCCGGTGTGCAGCATCAGGGCGGGCTTCTGCGGCAACCCGCCGATCTTGGCAATGGCCTCCTCGAGCGTCGCCATCGGATTGGGGTTGGCGGGCGCTTTGAAGCCGATGTGACTGTCGGAAATCTGCAGGAACGCGAAACCGCTCGCGGCCTGCGCCCTGGCTTCGGAGATTGCGAGCAACGACGATGACCGCGGCACGCCGCCTACCATTGTCCACAGCACGCCGGTGCCGGCCCACATCATGCAGTTCAATGCGCCGCGCCGGTCAATCCCGTCCCGATCGTTGTGTTCCATAATGTGCTCTCCCTCGCGGCCGATAACGGCCGACTGCCGGAGAGACGGCGGAGGGGGAGCGTTTATTCCGGGTCATTTCAGGCCACGTATCACGTGGTCGTGAATGCGGCAGAAACCCGCATTCTGCTGGTCAGTCAGGTCTGATCCGACACATCTCTCGGTTGCTTCGCAAGCTACCCTTTAATGCCCAACAGGCGCAAAGGGTCGTGGTGGCGAAGATGTGATCCACCGGATGTTGCTCCCACACGAACGGGTGGTCGCTGCCGAGCATGAC
This sequence comes from Xanthobacteraceae bacterium, assembly GCA_030037185.1. The sequence goes on from JASHRR010000649.1 coordinate 15,441, forward strand.
CTGGCTCGCACCGACCTGCGCCACCAGATGGCGCAGCGCCTCCGGCGTGAACACCAGAAATAAAGCGCCTTGAGCAGATGGACGCCATGGCAATCGACATGGAAGTGCTCTCCATCAATCCGTTCTGGTACCGCAAGGACCGCGACAAGCGGCCGCAATCGTCAAGCTGCAGAATCTTGCGGCGCTGTGCGCGTTGCCACCGGAACGCTTCGTCGGGCCTTTGCGTCGCTGTGCCCTGCAATTCCCCGACCTGGCGGTGAAACAACTCGAAGACGCCGTGAAGAGGCTGGGGCTGCGGGGCGCCCAGATCGGCGGCAGCGTCGACGGCGAAGATTTTTCCGACCGCAAATTTCATCCGGTCTGGGCGAAGGCTGAAGAGCTTGGCGCAGTGCTATTTATTCACCCGCAGAACACCCGGAGCTTGCCAGCCGCTTTAAGCGCAATGGCCTCAGCTTGAGGTCCGGATTGCAGGCGCCGGGCGGCGCGACGAAGCAGGCATGGTCGGAGCGCCGTCAAGCTGATGGGTGATGACGCCCGCAACGTGTTCGTGCCCGTCAAAGGCGCGGAAAATCAATACATCGTCATCGCGGAGCGGACCAGAAATAAAGCTGACGCAAATATTCCCTGCTTTGGCTGTCGAACACGATTGGCAACCCGCTCGATACCACCGTCGCGCTTCAGCATCTGATCTTTGAAGGCACGCTTGACCGTGAAACAGGCAGTGCGCGTGCACATCGATCGTCCTGACGCGCTGGCCCTTGACGATGACGGGCAGGCGCCGCGCGGGCTGTGTGCCCGGGCAGCCCTCCAGCATCCCGCAGCGGCAGAAGGCGATTGCGGCCATCGCCGCCCCTTTCAGGAAAGCTTCTGCGTGTCGTCATGCCTCTCCTCCCGCAATTTTTACTTGCATTATTTTACCTTGCTGCGGGCGCGGCGGATTGTTCGCCCATCCACGCCAATGATCAAGCAGCATCCGCCTTACGCCGGCGCCCCCTTCACTACCGCTGGGGGACAAGGGGTGTCGCAGCCTCCCCGAGATGACACCGGTTGCCGTCGCGCTTCATCGGCATTAACAATCAATCAAAGAAACACCAAGGAGACGTCCATGACGGCTTTCCCTCGGCAGAGCCTCCTCGCAGCAGCGGTGCTTGCCTCGGCCACGGCAATTTGCTTCGCCTTGCCGGCCGCAGGCCAGACAGTTGAGAATTTCTACAAGAGCCACGAGCTGACCATCCTGATCGGCCATCCGCCGGGCGGCTCTTACGATCTCTACGCACAACTCGCTGCCGCCCACATCGGCAAATACATTCCCGGTAAGCCGACGGTGATCGTCCAGAGCATGCCGGGAGGAGCCGGCTCCAAGGCAGCGTCCTATCTTTATGCCAAGGGTCCCAAGGACGGCTCGATGATCTCGCTGTTTCCCGAGACCATTGCGTATGTGCAGCTGATGGATCCGGCGCAAGGGCGCTGGGACGTCACCAAGATGAGCTATATCGGCTCATTCGCGCCGGTGAACACCGCCTTCATGGTGCACAAGGGCTCCAAGCTTGCTTCCGCGGAGGACCTGTTCAGGGGTAAGACCAATGTCGGCTGCAGCGGTCACGCGTCGCAGAGCTTTCAGTATCCCGCAACCCTCAAAGTCCTCGCCAAGATGCCGCTCAACATCATCTGTGGCTATGACGGCTCGTCCGCCTACACGCTTGCCCTGCTGCGCGGCGAAGTCGATCTCGTTTCGAAAGCCTGGAATTCCTGGCGGGCCGAGGACAAGGACAACATCGACAACGGCACCTTTATCCCGCTGCTGCAGGCCGGCCTCAAGCGCACGCCAGAATTGCCGAACGTGCCGCTGATGCAGGAGATCGTGCCGGACCCCACCTCCAAAACCGCGCTCGAATTCATCTCGGCCGGCGCCGCCATCGGACGGGCGCTGTTGGCCCCGCAGAACGTTCCGGCCGACCGGCTGGCGGCGCTGCGCGCGGCCTTCGACAAGGTGGTGGTCGACAAGGATTTCCTCGCCGAAGCACAAAAGCGCAGCATCTACATCGAGCCGACGCCGGGCGCAGAGGTGCAGAAATACAGCGACGCCATCGTCAAGACCCCGAAAAATATCGTCGATCTCGTCGCCAAGGCATTCGACGCATCGTGACTGCGATGCATGATCGGGATGCCCGCTTGCAGCGGGCATCCGCTATCATCAGCTAACGCGGTGCAGCCCGGCGGCGCTGCAAACGCCATTCGCCGGGCTCTTGGCTCGCTCCCCCGACAACTCCGCAAGGCCATTGAAGAGTTAAGCATGAACGAAACCGCGACGGATGCGTGCCTGGGCGACGACCGAACGAGCCCGGCGGGTGCTCGCGTTGAAAGGCGTTGGCAGTCGGACGTGATCGTCGACCTGATCAAGCAATTCGGATTTCCGTACATCGCACTTAATCCAGGGGCAAGCTATCGCGGCCTGCACGATTCACTGGTCAACTATGGCGGCAACAATCCGCCTATGCTGCTTTGTCAGCACGAAAAGATTGCCGTGCAGATCGCTCACGGATACGCCAAGGCGACCGGCCAGCCCATGGTGGCGATCGTTCACGACGTTGTCGGGCTGCTCCACGCCACCATGGGCATTTACTATGCCTATGTGGACCGCGCGCCGGTTTTCGTGATCGGGGCGACGGGCCCGATGGACGAGGGCAAGCGCCGTCCCTTCATCGATTGGATCCACACCGCCAACGTTCAGGGGGAGCAGGTCCGCCACTACGTCAAATGGGACTACCAGCCGGGCAGCATCGAAGGCGTGCCGGACTCTTTTGCGCGCGCATATGCGGCGATGATGACGGAGCCGCAGGGTCCGATTTACATGTGCTACGACGCGTGGCTGCAGGAGCAGCCGCTCACCGCGCCGGTGCGGATGCCGTCGCATGCGGGCGCTACAGTGCCGGCCGCGATGGCGGCGGACGGCCGAGCCCTGGCGCAAATCGCCGACCGGCTGCTGGCGGCGAAGTTTCCGGTGCTGCTTGCTGAATATGTCGGGCGCCACGCCCAGGGATTTCAGCACCTGGTGCAACTCGCCGAGACCGTCGGCGCCGCCGTCTATGACGTCAACGGGCGGCTCAATTTCCCCAACCGCCATCGCCTTAATTTGAGCATGGAGAAGAGCGTTTTCCGTGAGGCCGATCTTATCCTCGCTTTCGACACCCGCGACTGGGAAAAGCCCACCCACATCATCGACCGCACCAAGCGGACCGCGCAGCCGCTCTACCCGCCGACATGTGAAATGATCGAACTGGGCTTCGGCGATGTCGGGCTGTCCAAATGGTCGATGGATTTTACTCGCATGCCCGATTGCAGCCTGCGGGTGCTCGGCGACACCGTCACGGCAATCCCGCAGCTGACGGCGCTTTGCAGGGATCGCATCGGCCGCAACGCCGCCCTTGCCGATCGCATCGCGGATCGCACTGCAGGGATTGCTGTTCGCCATGACGCCCTGTTCGCCAAATGGGAGGAGCAGGCGCGCAAGGGCTGGGACGAGAGCCCAATCTCGCTGCCGCGCTTGGCGCACGAGATTTGGCAGGTCATCAAGACCGAGGACTGGGTGCTGACCGCGTGCACGTTGCAGGATTGGGTTCTCAAGCTGTGGGAGTTCGACCGGCCCTGTCGCCACGCGGGCCGCG
>JASHRR010000650.1 GCA_030037185.1 Xanthobacteraceae bacterium
AACGAGGCGGTCGGCGCCCGCAACCGCAACGCCGCCGTTCTTCAAGGCCCGGATGATCGCGCCAAACAGCGGACCGCGCTGGCGCACCAAAATCAACACGTCGCCGTAACGCATCGCCCGACGCTCAGCCCCGACCGGCGCCCCGCTGTCGATAAAGCCACGCACAGTCGCAGCGATTCTGGATGCCAGCTTGACCTGGGGGCTCGTCTCCGAAACGGCGTCGAACGGCGCGTCCCACGCCGTCATGTCGGGCGTGGGGTCCGGTCCGATCAGGGGCCAGATTTCCACCAGCCCGAGCGCCGCGCCGGGCAGCGGCAGGTGAATGAGTTTGCCGTCGTGGCCCGACGCGATGCTGCGGTAGAGGTCGGCAAACCTGAACACCTGATCGACTGCGCTAAGGACGTTCTCTCCCGAGCGGAAGGAGTGATCGAACCGCACAAAGCGCCACGGGACGCTGCAGTCACGGAACCGTTCCTCGAAATGGCGCCGCGCGGCGTCGTATTCGCGCGGCGCGGCGCCTTGGAACGAGAAGATCGATTGCTTTTCGTCGCCCACGGCGAAAACCGTGCGCCGCCGACACCCCTGCGCGTCGGCGTCGGCGCCGAATTCCGATGCCAGTCGCTTGATGATGTCCCACTGCTTCTCACTGGTGTCCTGCGCTTCATCGACCAATATGTGATCGAGCCCGTGATCGAGCTTGTAGTGCACCCAGTTCGGGGCGCATTGAGTCAGCAGACGATGGGTCTTGTCGATCAGGTCGTCGTAGTCGAGCACACCGCGGCGCTCCTTTTCATCGGTGTAGCGCCTGATCACCTCGACCGCGATGGTTACCAGGGCCATTGTCCGGTCGCGGCAGATGATGCCGTTGCGGCGCTCGAGGAGTTGGGCGACGCGCTGCTGTTCGGCTCTGAGCCTTTCGGTGAGTTCGGGGTAGCGGGCGGCAATTCCACGGGTAACCAACCTCCGTCGCGGCTTGTTCTCTTCGGCCAGAAAGATGCCGAGATAGTGATCAAGCCGCTCTTCGCCCGATGCCGCCATCGCGGCCGACAGACGGTCGGCTTGATCCTCGTCGCTCTTGGACCCTTCTCGAAGCTTTGCCGAGATGCCGATCCAATCGGACAACGGCAGATACGGCCCATTGAGGATGTCCTTTTGGACGCGCGAGAGATCATCGTCGGCATCGATCCCCAGCGCTGCCGACAATTGCTCGACGGCGCGTTCGCAACCGCCCGCTACCCATCCGGTGAGCTTTGCGCGCTTGGCTGTTGCCTCGTGCAGCACGTTCACAACCTTGGTGTCGGCGGCCCCGGCAACCGCGGCGTTAAGGGCGCGGCCGATGGGCGTGTGCGGCGCTGCCGCGGCTTCAAGCAGGACCGCCATCCTGGCACGTTCCAGCATCTCACTCTGGGCGCGCTCCTCTAATACGGTGAAATGCGCTGCGACATCGGCGTCGAACGGAAACTGCTGCAGCACGCGCGTGCAAAAGGCGTGAATGGTCTGCACCTTGAGCCCGCCGGGTGTTTCAAGGGCCACCGCGAATAGGCGCCGCGCGCGTTGGCGTTTGGCGGCGTTGATGTCTCTGACGCCGATCTCCCGCATGGCTTGGTCCAGCGCATCATCGGCGAGTGCGATCCAGCCCTTGAGCTGGTCATAGACGCGCGCCGCCATGTTGGCCGCCGCCGCTTTGGTGAACGTGATGCAGAGGATTTTCGACGGATCGACTCCCGCCGGCGAGCCATCGAGCATGAGGCGGATGACGCGCTGCGCCAGCACATGCGTCTTGCCCGACCCGGCATTGGCGGAAACAAACACGGCCGCCGATGGATCGGATGCCTCGGCCTGACGCCTGCGCACCGGTTCCGGAATGATGCGGACGGCGGTCACTCCTCCTCCCCTTCGGCGCCACCCGACAGCGACCACTCCTTGACGCGCGAAAGGTCGTCGTAGGTGCCGTAGCGGTGCGACCACATCGAGAGAACGAAGGCCCGATAAGGCATGGTTTCATCTTCGAAGCGAATGACCAGCGCCTTGAGCCGGTCGAGCGCCTCGTCGGCCACCGCGTCCAAGCTGCCATCCCTGAAAGTGATGATGCGCTCCTCGCCGGCCGGGCTGCCGCCGCTAAGCCGGACGTAGGCTAGCTCGGCGACGGAGCCTGCGCCGGCGAGCCCGGCAAAGCCCCCGTTGCGCAGCATCGCGGCCTCCAGCGTCAATTGGGGCGCGACGCCGATCTGCACTTGCGTGCTGGTTGGTGCCGTGCCGGTCTTGAAGTCCAGAATCGCGTAGCCGCCGCCGGTGCGGCGCTCGATGCGGTCGGCGCGGCCGATGAGCCGGAAAACCCTCTTGCCGGCGTCGATCGCAAGCTCGCCGCGAATTTCCGCGTGAGCCGCGACCATGTTGGCGCGCCGCCTGGTTTCAAAATCCGCAAACCAGCGCGCGATGCGTTGATAGCGTGGCCACCAGAATGCCTGGGCTTCCGGATAGTCCCTAAATGGCGCGAAATGCCGCTCGCCGAAACGCAGCAATTCGCCGTAGGGATCAGCCGGCAACGCCCCGGCATAGGCCCGCACGAAGTCCGAGATGGCCCGGTGGATGATGCTGCCGCGCTCTGCCGCTCCCGGCCTGTCGTCAACCGGATCAAGGCGCGGCAGCTTGAGAATGTGCTGGGCGTAGATCGTGTAGGGATCGCGCAGCCAATGCTCGATGTCCGTCACCGACAATGAGCTCGGGCGGGCGGCGCGCGGCGGGCGCGGCGAC
>JASHRR010000651.1 GCA_030037185.1 Xanthobacteraceae bacterium
CGAGGCATTGCGCTTGCGTCTGTTTCGGCGTGGACGTTTTTCGAACAGATCGAGTTGTCGCAACACCGTGCCCGACATGGCACGCACACCGGCCCCAATCAGCATCGCAGTGGGTTGTACCGGACGTCAGCGAGCGGTTATTGCTAGTGTTGGGGGCCAGGGCTGATTCGAAGCCTCGCCGGGAATCAGAGGCTGCAGACCAAAAACAGGGAAATGGTGGCAAACACGCACAATTCCCCTCCGGCGATCGCCCACGAGCAAGACCCTCATCGGACCTCATTTCGAAGAGTCGTCGCATGGCCAGATGATCCCGTGTTTCCGGATTGTCCGTCAGGAACGTAATTTTGCGTCGCGTTGACCCACATATTTCAGCGGATCACGACGTCTATTTGCCATCCGTGAAGCGATGCGGCGGCAACAAGAGCGTTTCCACAGGGCGGTTTGCGCCCATGCCGTGGCCCATTCTAGGAAACCCTCTAACACTATCTCCATCCACGCTCCACATCAACAACGTTTGCGATTAACAATGTTTGCGCAAATAGGTCACCAGATGTTCTTTCGCGAACTGTTCTTTCGCGGACTTGTCTCGGATTTGTCATGTAGCCAAAGTTACCTCACTCGTCGCGGACGTTAAACTCAGCGTTTAGATATTCGCAGCGAAGGTGGCAGGATGCTTGGGCGAAGATTGGGCGTTCTTTTAAATGGCACGGGGATCGGGGCGTGTCTTCTTTTGGCCGCTCCCGCCTCCGCCGATGAGGCCGACTTACAGCGGCAGATCAATGAGTTGCAGCGGCAGCTCAAGTCCATGCAGGACCAACAGCTCCCGATGCAGCGGCAGCTGAAGTCCATGCAGGACCAACTGGCCAGAAGCAAGCAACAGCAGGCAGAGCAGGCCCGTGCGGCCGAGCAATCGGCGCCGAAGGCCCAGCAGCCGGCGCAGAGCATCGAGCAGGCTTACGCTAAGGCCATGGGTGCCGACACAGCAAATCCCCCCGGCGGGACCATGTTTAGCAAAGCGATTCCTTCTTCGTTCGGTGCGATGCACCTATCCATGGCCGGGACCTTCGTCGCACTGGAGGGCGCATGGCGTGAGCACAACGAAGTCGCCAGCGGTGCCAGCAGTCCTCCTTTCGGCAGCCCGGGCATTCCGCTGCATAACTCAGCTCTGTGGAACCAGAATGAGTTCCGTATGACCGCGCAACAGAGCCGCATCGCCCTGAGAGCCTGGGGAGACATCGACGCGGTACAGCGCCTCGAAGCCTACTACGAGATGGACTTCCTCGGGGCGTCGGTCGACGCCAATAACCGCGAGAGCAACAGCTTCGTACCGCGCATTCGCCAGGCCTTTGGAAGTTACGACAACGACGAATACCACTTCCACTTCCTGGGCGGTCAGGCCTGGAGCTTGCTGACCCAGAACAGGGTCGGAATCACGCCGCGCTACGAAAACATTCCGCTGACGATCGACGCACAGTACGTTGTGGGCTTTAACTGGCTGCGCAATCCCCAGCTCCGGTTCGTCGGGGACTGGAACAATATTGCCTGGTTTGGCGTCTCGATTGAGCAGCCCGGAGCCGTTTTCCCGAGCGCGCCCTCCGCGACGACGGTGACCCCGCCCGGCGAGACGGTCAACATCAATAATTTCTGCACGACCTCCTCGCACCTCAATGGCTCGACCACCTGCTCGAACGACGTCGCCCCCGATATTATCGAAAAGTTCGCCCTTGATCCAGGTTGGGGTCACTATGAACTGTTAGCCTTGCAGCGGTGGATCAGCGACAGTGTCACTCCTACAGTTAACCCCGCTATCCCCGCTAACTGGACGCAGAAGACGACATTCGGGTGGGGCTTCGGCGGTAACTTCCTGGTGCCGGCCATACCTCAGTTCCTCGATCTTCAGGGCAGCATCTTGTACGGTGAAGGCATCGGCCGCTACAGCTCGAGCCAGTTGCCTGATGCCGTCGTCGGGCCGACTGGTGACCTCACGCCGGTTGCGGGCTTACAGTTCCTGGTTGGCGGCGTCGTCCACCCGTGGGACGGTCTCGATTTCTATGTCTATTACGGCCAGGATCGGACATACGCCAATCCATGGACCCTTGGTACGACCCAGGGCGGCTGGGGCAACCCCAATTTCGTTAATAACGGATGTCTCCTGCAGGGCCTGGGCAACGGTCTCACCGGTGGCGCGCTTCTCAGCGGAAGCCCGTTCAACACCCCGATCACGGGAACCACCTGCACGTTTGACGTGCAAAGCACACAGGAATTCACGACAGGCCTATGGCAGACTGCATACAAAGGGGAGTTGGGACGCGTCGTTATGGGTCTGCAATACTTTTACATCAGGGTGAACGCGTTCCCCGGCCTTCCCGGACCGATCACGGCGATAAGTACGCCGAATCAAGGCCTCCATCCCAACAACAACGTTTTCATGTTCTCGTTTCGCTACTATCCCTTCAACTAGCGGCCGGCGAATTTAAGGCCGCCGACCTTGAGCCCGCGGCAAGCTGCCGGCGGCGTCTTCTCGATCGGCTCGAACGCGGCGACGTCCTGGTGGTCTGCAAGCTCGATCGTCTGGGCCGTGACCGTTTCACACCGACGCATGAGTGTATTGACCTCACATAGCCCTAACGTAAGATTTTCCAGCGTAAAGAGTTATAATGATTGCTCGATGTAAGTTGTACTTTTAGCTGTCGGGCGAGTCTGCCGACGTAGATTTTCGTCTCCGAGCTGGCAGCGGAACGTGCCGAGGTCCTGCCAATTAACGCCGACGCTCTGTCCACGGCGGGCGACCATTGCACAGATATCGCGACTTTGCTGCAAGCGGCATTGCCGATCAGACGGTCGTGCTCCGCGGCAGACCAAATCATGAAACGTCGTCAACTCCTGCAATCCGCGAGCCTCGCCGCGGCCATCACGAGCATAGCCAAGCCCACGAGGAGAGCATGAGCGTGCAGTTGCCGGATTTCCTTCTAATTATCACAGGCGCGGCAACAGCTGCCTTGGCGCAAGAGGGAACATGTTCGAGTAGTTCGCGAGGCGTCGCCGCTATCCCGGATTTCTCGTTGTTAACTTTCAGGTCGTCCCGAAGAGCTGGACCCTTACTTGGTCCGGGGAAAGGCAAATGCAATTGGCACTCTTGATCAGGTAAAGCCAAAGGTATTGGCAAAGTCGCTTTTATGGTGAATTTCGATGTACAACCTCATGCAATAACGGGTAGCCTCGTTTTTGATTCAGCCGCTCATACCCGGATCGGCAACGCAATAAACCTCGTTTATTTTAAGAACGGGGAGGTGGCGGCTAGTCAATACAATTGTTTCGAGCAAATAACGTACGCAGGCGAAGGCATCATCCCAATAAACGGTCAGAGCAATACCAACGGCCATCTTTTGGACCTCAGTCGCTACCAGGGATGGCCTTTTTGGAAAGTGGCGAGGCGGTGCGAGAGCGTCGCCGGTATCCATGCCGCACGCCTGCCGTACGACTGGAAGCGCGCCGACGTCATGATCATGCGTTACCCAGGCAATGACCTACGTTCGGAATCGGGTAAAGCCCCGAGAATTGCTGCGCCCGATCCGGGCCACCGCACTGTTGAGCCGTTTCTTCGTAGTACTTGATCGTCATGAGAACAGGCTGGCCACTGCTGATAATGAGACCATGAAACCATAATCGACGAAGCGTCTGATATCAGCCGAGGTGGCGTAGGCGATGATCGGGTATTCGGGTTGAGCATTCCCCGATCGGTATTGAAGTTGATACCGAGCTTGATAGACGTCCGCTGTGGTGCAAACAGGAACGCGTAACCGAACGTGCCCACCCCAAGGCTGTACCAAGCAAGGAGAAATCGCCGGGCAGGAAGCGCGGACCCCGATCTTTCATAGTGTGATGCCGACCGTCGACGTCCAGCCGCCATCCCAAGAATAGCCATGCGCGATGTTAGCGACGTAGTCTTCGGCAACAGCACCCCGCTGGCGCGGCGATTTCTTGTCCCTTGCTGTTTCGCTGTCGCCTTGATAGTTTTCTTAACGGCCTGAATTTGCGCGCGCGGCAAAAACGTCGCCGAGTAGTCGCGGCCAGCCAAGCACCAGATTGTTGACGTTGGGAGTGCCAAGCCCTGTGGGAAAATCCCAGCCGATTCCCGCTTTGAAGGCCGGCTGGTATGATGTCGTGGACCTCGACAGCACGCCAAAAGTTCCCCCGGGCGCGTAGCAATTGGGGCTTTCTGCAAAACATGGTGCGTCGTTATCCCCTTGGGTCACGTCATTGAAAATACAAGTGACGAACGGGCCCCCGCTTCGCGAGGAGTTGCAGCCGGCGGGATTGGTAAGTTGGGACAGCCCGAAAAGTAGGTAATACGCGGGAGTGGGTAGCCCCTGGCGGCCGCCCGCGTACTCGTTAACCAGCGTCTGGATTCCCGCCCAGATAGGCGAAGCAAAGGAGGTCCCATCACTCTCCACCCAATCGGCAACTGTGCTGTTGCAAACAACAGGAGAATAACAGAGCCGGTAGGCGTGCCCCCATACCCAGTTGCCGGCGGGATCCATGATCCGCCGGAAGACACCGCCGGATGAGAATAACGAGACATCGCTAAGTACGCGATGATTGGTGCCTATCGGAACAAAAGGAAGCTGCCACAAGGGCACGGGGTATATTGTGCTTGTCCCGGCGGTCGTCCCCGGAAAACTATGGAGGAAAACGGTATTACCTGGGGCGTTGTTACAGAATCCATCAGCGCCATACGTGGTCGCAAACCCGAAGGCATTGGCGATCAGCACGCTGCCACAGGAGCTGTTCCAGGGGATTTCCGGAATGCAGGACCTCGCAGACGACTTGTTTAGATAGTCGGTCGACGAACGGTTGCTCGGTAACCAGTAATTTGCGACTTGGTTTAAGTAGCTGTCTAGGAAATCGGTGCCGCCTACGGCGACGTTCCACGGTGTGGAGGAGAGCCCGCTGACTGATAGGCCAAGCGTAGAAAACGAAGCGCCATTGCCGTCACATTTGTACCCAAGGGCGTCACCTGAAGAGACGAAGACGCTGATACCGATCAAAGCCGCCGTCAAGTACAGATTGTTAAATGTCGCGTTCGCTGCTGGTCCGAGCTCAGCCTCACACTCGCCATAACTGATGCTGATGACGCCGGGCGGGTCAGGCCGACGTCGTTGGCCGCATTGGCCTCCGGCCGGGTATGGCCGGGAAGCATGATCCGCTGTGTATTGTCTACTGCTTGCCGGATTAGAGCCACTGATTGCGCGCCTGATGGAGACGAAAACTGCACGGCAAAGCCGAGCATGATCGCGCCACTCAATAACGCTCTCCTTGTATCATGGCATCCCGCTTCAGGGCAACGTCAACCCGAGTATCGACTCGTGCAACAGCACCGGATGGAATGGTTTTCTAAGCTAAGTGGCGGGCGTTTTTTTTCGTCAGGACCATCCACCACCGATGAGCCCCGAGCAACTCATGTCGCTGGCCGGGCCTGCGGTTGGGCCACGAAGCGCTGAATGGCTGCCGACAGCAAAATCGTGAGCACGAAAAGAAGACGAGTTGCCATGGACGTTCGCCCAACGCCGTACGATGGTTGCAGCATTACGTATTATAGCGCTATCATCGGTAGCATGAATGAGATTGCAACGCAAGTCAGGTTCCCGGCGCGACACCCAAGCTTACAGCTTTCTATTTATGTTGCCGGAGTTTCTCAGACGGGAATAAGGCCCAGTTTTTATTCCTACTCGGGATTAGGGCAATTATGCGTGTGCAACGCGGGCCCTTTTCCAGTGCGCACAAGGGCAATCGGGTGAATCAGTAGGCAACAATCTCGCCCCCGAATTAGACCGCACAAGAATTGGCGCGGGGAAGCCCTCGTGCTACAGTGCGTACTGTTACACCACCAATTGATCCGTGAACAAGCGAGAATGCGATGAACGAAAGCATGCCGGACCTGGGCAACCTCGAACGTGATGTGATGCAGTTGATCTGGGCCAACGGGCGGCTCACGGCAGAGGCTGTACGCGAGAAACTGGCGCGGCGCCTCAAGGAGTCGACGGTTCGCACCGTGCTTCGGCGAGTGGAGGAAAAGGGTTACGTGAATCATACCGTAGACGGGCGGACCTACGTCTACCAGGCGACGCATCCCCGCGGGAAGGTTGCGGCCAAGGCTGTCCAGCGGATCGTCGATTTGTTTTGCAACGGATCGGTCGAGGAGGTTCTAGTCGGCATGGTCGACAGTGCCATGCTCGACCAGCGGCAACTGCGCATTTTGGCCGACAAGGTCGCGAAGGCGAAGAGAGGGAAGCGGTAGTGTCGGACCTGCTCTTGGAATCGGCGTTGCGGTCGCTGGCGCTCGGCGTTGCCGTATGGCTCGGCCTGGTGTTCCTGCGCGTGCGGAACCCGCGCGCTCATATGACTGCATGGACCGTCGTGCTGGTCGCCTCCCTGGCGATGCCGGTTCTGATGCATCGTCTCACCGTGAACATTCCCGCCGCCGCGCCGCCGTTACGCGTGGTGGAGTCCCTGTCGTCAATACTGTCAGGCCCTCTGTCGGAACAGGTCGAGATTCCGGTGCTTCCGGCGCAGGGCCCCCCCGCCCTGCCGCCCGCCGCGGAGCCCAGCACCGTCCAGCCGCCGTCCCAGTCCGGTACCAAGGAGTCGCTTGTCCGCTTCATTGATTCAATGCAAAGGGGACAGCCAAATTATGATGAAATGAGCCCTGAGCTCGCCGCTGCTAACCGCTCACAAGTTTCCTGGTCTGGACCGCTGATGAAGAGCTTGGGCCCATTACATTCAATCACCTTCAGGACCGTGAATGCGCAAGGGTGGGATGTCTACGACGCAGCTTTCGAAAAAGGCGGCGTGGAATTTTCGATTGCTCCTCTCACCTCGGATGGCAAAGTCACGGCTCGAGCATGGAACATATTAAGCGGGGCCGAGGCCGTAAGCCCGGCCCAGCGGGCGATGCAAGAATGTCAGGCACGCTATAAATTTGACGCGAGCCATATGTGGGTAGGACGATGGCCCTTCGTCGAGGCATGCTTCAAGGAAAAGACCGGCTTGTATCCCGGCCAGGTTCCGGTCGATCGGCGTAGGCTCGGTTGGTCAGGCTTCGACTGGCGCACGCTGGCTACAGCTATCTACCTCGTCGTCGCCGGTGTGATGCTTCTGCGGCTGCTCACAGGCCTGCTACTGAGCTTTAGGATGGCCCGCGCCGCCCGGGGCATTGACGAAGGTTGGACCGGCGGCGCCGACGTTCGTGTGAGCGATGCCGCCGGGACGCCGGTCACGTTCGGCTCGACAGTTCTGCTGCCTGCCGAATACGCCGATTGGGGCGAGGAGAAGCGGCAGATCGTGCTGTCACACGAGCGAGCGCACATCGCACATGGCGATTTCTATGTGCTGCTGCTGGCGGCGTTCAACCGCGCAGTGTTCTGGTTCAACCCGCTCGCATGGTGGCAGCTCGTCCGGATGGCGGAGCTCGCGGAAATCATCAGCGACGACACGGTGCTCGAAAAGCTAGACGACCGGCCATCCTACGCTGGTATTCTGGTCGACTTAGCCCTTCATAAGGCGACGGTCACCGTCGCAATGGCGCGGGCCTGTACGCTGCGCAAGCGAGTTGAACGAATTCTGGCCGGGACCGCCGTGCCGGCCCGCATGGGCTGGCGAAAACGCGGGATGGTGGCGATTGCGCTTGCTCCGGCGGTGATGTTTTCCGCAGCCGCCGTCGTACCGGGCGCGTCGAAGCCGTCGGCCGAAAGCGTGGCCGCCAGGCCGGGCGCGTCCCCGCCGTACGCCGATACAGTCGAGCGGGAACCGCACCCGTTCGATCGTTACGTTGGTTACTACGAGTTCGATCCTTCTCGCGCGGTCGCCGTCACGCGTGCGAGGGATCGCGTGATCCTGCATGAGACTGGACGGCTGAAATTCGAGGCGACAGCGTACGGCGATAGCGAGTTCGTCTCCCGGGACACCGACGAAACTGTCACATTCACGTCCGACGCCGAGGGCCGCACCACCGCGTTGCTGCTCGGCGAATCGGGGATGATATTACGGCGCGCGGTCCGGATCGACGCCGAGCGCGCACAACAGATCGAGAATGCCTTCGCCCGCCAGGTCGCAACTGCGCCGGACCGGTACAAGGATCAGTTGCCGGAAGACGGCAGCGAAGCCGCAGTTCTGTGGGCAATCGACGATCTGCAGCGCGGCGCCCCGAGCTACCGACGCATGAGCAAGCCTTTGGCGGATATCGTCCGTCGCCAAATCGCTCAGTGGCACGCCATGCTCACCGCGCTCGGCGCGGTCGAGTCGGTCTTCTTTCGCGGCGTCGGGCCCGGCGGCTGGGACATCTACGGCGCCAAATTCGCGCGCGGCCTTGCTGAATTTCGCGTGCGATTGGCTTCGGACGGAAACATCGATGGCATGTTCTTCCGGCCCGACGGCGATAGCACGCCCGGCGAAATACTGACCTGCACGCAGGAGCAGACGTTGAAAGCGGTGCCGGACACCGTGCCAATCCGACTGCTGCTCTACAATGAAAGCGGCGCCGACATCCGCGCGTTCGCCCTCGACGGTGACGGCAGGCGATCGCGCGACGTCAAGATCGGTGACGACCGGTCGGCGCCGTTCCTAACCCACGTCGGCCAGCCCTGGGTTGTCACGGATGCCTCCGGGCAATGCCTCGAGATCATCATGCCGGGACAGACCACGCGGTTCCTCATTATACGAGCCGACGCGCACGAGCAGGCCGGCCGGCCCGCGCCGCAGCGCACAACCCCGATGTCGGGTAGCCAGCAAGCGCTTCGCCGGTATATGGACGCGCTCGGCCGCGGCGAGCCCAACTACGAAGACATGACGCCGGAAATAGCTCGGTACACACGCCAGAACCTGGTGCTCAACCAGGCGATATTGGCGAGGCTTGGTGCATTGCGGGCAATGTTGTTCCGGGCCGCTACAGTTTATGGCGAAGACATCTACTTTGTCCATTTTGCCAATGGCTCGGCGGAGTGGCGCATCGGCCTTGTCAAGCAGGGCAAGATCGGGCGAATTGCGCTCGCCCCGTAGTACTGACTGCTGCCTCGTAGGACGGTTAGATTAGGCGAGCGCGTACCCCGCCCTTATCCCCGCGGGCGTCGCCGGGGGATTATGCCCTCGGCTGCTTCAAGATCAGCCAACTGCTGTAAGAACGGTGGTTGGAAAGGTTTTGACCGGCACGCGGGCGGGGCAAACCTTCAAGCTCGAGGGCGGTCGATGCTACGGGTCTCATTCGGCCGACGGCCGCACCCTAGTCTCATCCGTTCTGACACCAGGGGTGGAAACCCTCACGTATTCGAACGGCGACGTTCTGCTTCGCATCTGCACGGCTTCGAGCGTCTCCATCACGCCCCTTGTCCATCTCTTCGAACAGGTGTCGTGTCAAGTGTGTTTATCGGTCGCGATTTCCAATCTTTCCATGGCAAACGTCAGTCGGCATCCGGCTGGCTTCGTGCCCGCCCTTTCTTTGACCCGGCCGCGCCTTATCGTTATGTTGCAGACCACGCTCAGCCCTTCTCGCCGAGAATGCCCCCCGCAAGCCGCTCTACGGGCTTGACGGGCGTGTGTTATTCTTGATTCGCTATGAACCCAGCAGTTGCCGCGAAGATTGTAGCCTTAACGCCCAGCTGAGCTAGCCCGCCGCCGCTTTCCGTGGGTCTTCCCCGCGTTTGCGGGCAAGCTCTTTCCTGTACTGATCCCACTCTGGCCGCTTATCATCCGGGACGAACGCACGCCGATCCGCAGCTAGCTTATGTGGCATCTCATCCAATGTGGGAGTCAACCGAGAATCAATCTCTTCAATGGCGCGCCGATCCTGCTCCTTGTGGTGGTGATACCGATAATACGCGTAACAGCCAAATGCGTAACAACCAAAACCGACCACTACCACACAAACCGTGAGAGCCGTCACGTCCGCCTCCGAAGTGCGCATATCCACCGCGCCGCCCGGCGTCTTGCACGGTGCAATCGAGTGGTGCTCCCGACCTGCCGGTTTAGGGGGGCAACAGGCCGGGAGCGGGCGCATGGTCGCGGGAATGGGGGCGACCGAGCGCAGACCAAATGTTAGCATTCGGCCGCCATCCGACCACTAAATGTTAGTTTAAGCTTGCGCGGAGGGCGGGATCGGCGCTCAATAACCTGGCTGAGTTCTGCCGCCGCCAGGGTCGCCGCGCCGATGCGTTGCTGCTGGTGCAGAAGACGATTGCGTCGCTGTCGGAAAAGATTACCGCCTTTCGCCGCGGCCTCGATGTCGAGGCAATCCGACAGGAGGCCGAGGGCGGCAAGCCGGTCTGATGCCGCCGCTGAAGCCGCTCAGCGACGGCGGCGTCGGCAGCAAGCCGCGCATCCGTCCTGGACGGAATCGGGCGAAGGGCTATCTTCGGAGGTGAAAGGCAGAATAGCCATGCATGCCAACTCTCGACGAAGCTGAATCCCCTCCAAACGACCCGCTCAGACGCCGCCCCTTGCTTGCGGACCAAGGAACAGAGCCGCTTATCAGGTGGGTCGCGGAGCTGCTCGGCACCCAGCGAGCGCGCAATCCGGTGGCTTATCGCTTTGATGTTGCTGTGCTAAGACTCCACGTTTGCGGCTCCACGAACGGCTGTGCCGATAACATCAGCGGCACGCCGGAAGTACCCCAGCTAGTACTACTGTATCATAAATTCCATCTCTGGCTGCTGCGAATGCGGCGCACGCAGTGCGGGCATCTGTGAAGTCTGTTTGCAATCGCGGCGGCCAGTTCGCGACGGATCGTGGCAATCGAGTTGGGGACGTGACGCTGCGGCCGGATCGGGGGCGCCTCGGGGTCGATAACCGTC
>JASHRR010000652.1 GCA_030037185.1 Xanthobacteraceae bacterium
ACGGCGCAGGCCGCGAGTGAAACTGCCCGCGGCGAAGCAGCGACCAGACATCAACGCTGCCTAGCTTTGAGTAGGTTCTGGAAAGCGGCTCGTCGTTACGTCACTCTTGGGTCAGAGCCGGTCGCTCGGAGAACGTCCGCTTTGCCAGCGCGAGAGGGAGCCTCAGAGTGCGGTGAACCTTGCCGAGGTCGCCATGGAGGGGCGTTAGAGCCCCGGGAGGCTTCACGCCAAGCGGGCAGGGGCGGCAAAGAACGCAGTTGTGCTTTGCTCGCACCTAGCGTAACGCTCTCGCCTGCCAGCGACGTCGCACGCGTTTCCGTTGTCAGGGCGACGCCTTCCATCGGCTCACGAACCAGAGGATCCAACGAAACGGCGTCCGTATCGGGCGCCACTGGAGGTTCTGCCATGTCCGCATCTCACGGCCGTTTCGTCTGGTACGAGCTGATGACGACCGACACCGCAGCCGCAAAGGATTACTACACCAAGGTAATCGGTTGGGGCGCGCAGCCCGCCCCCAATTCGAGCATGCCCTACACGCTGTTCACGGCCGGCGAAGATCTGGTGGCCGGCATGATGGAGCAGCCCGAGGAATCCAAACAGATGGGCGCGCCCCCGGGCTGGCTTGGCTATGTCGGGGTTGACGATGTGGACGCGACGACGGATCAGGCGAGGCGCCTCGGCGGCGCTGTCTTTGTCGAGCCGCGAGACATCCCGGGCGTGGGCCGCTTCGCAGTCATTGCCGACCCGCAGCAGGCCGTCATCGGCCTGTTCAAGTGGTCGGCCCCCACGCCGGATGCGCCCGTCGCGCCCGAGACGCCGGGCCGCATCGGTTGGCACGAACTCGCGACCACCGATTGGCAGAACGGATATGCCTTCTACAACGCGCTGTTCGGATGGCCGAAAGCCGATGCCATGGATATGGGCGGCATGGGCACTTATCAGATCTTCTCCACCGGCGGGCCGCCGATCGGCGGCATGTTCAACAAGCCGCCGATCGTGCCGGTCACCTTCTGGCTTTACTACTTCAGTGTGGGCGACGTGCGCGCTGCGGTCGAGCGCCTTAAGGCGGGGGGCGGTGAGATCATCAATGGTCCGATGGAAGTGCCGGGCGGCAGTTGGATCGTCCAGGCCAGGGACCCGCAGGGCGCCATGTTTGCGCTCGTCGGGAGAGGGTGACCCCTCCACCTCGCTGACTTCACCTCTCCGGTTGGTGAGAGGTGAAGGGCAAACTTGCGCTTTTTCTGATGCCACGGCGTCCGCATGCCGGCGTCGCGCGAACAGCAGCCCCTCGCCTGCCTTCGGCGAACCTCGAGCAGCGTCAGTCCGCGCAAAGATCGGAAATGCTGATATTTATTGACTTGCCGGCGACCTTGAGTTGGCTATCGTGGGGCGTCGTCAGAACCCGTCCGGTCTACGCTGCCCAGCGACTTGGCGTCGGGCTCGGGATGGGCTCGGCCGGTGTTCAGGCCGTCGGCGCGGTGCGGTGCTGATTCGTGCGCCGGCGGATTTGCGTCTGGCTTGGCGTGAGCGGCATCGGCGACCTCGTCTCCATCGCTGTTGACCGGGAACTCGGCTGGCGCGGTGCCTAATGTGGTGCTCGGCGTCCTCGCGGCCATCCTCGGCGGCGGCATGGTGCTGCTGATCGCAAACGTCCGCGTGACACGGGCTCGGCCCCAACTGCGATCCGCCGCTAACGCATCATGCTGCAGCCCGGGGGCCCGGCGCGTCCGCGCGGGCCGTGGTCAGCGCGCGACCATTCGCGGCCCGCTACGCCGCGTGTCTGATCTGCTCGTTCGTGCGTTGGCACCATTTGTGCATCAATCAATGCGACAAAGAGCGTGAGCGCGAGCCAGAGCCGATGGCGCGGCCGACGTTGTGAATCGCGATCTATTTGCGAAACAACTGCATTGCCTCGTCCGCCAAAACCCCTCCAGTGATCGCGATCGGCACGAATGGCGCCTTCGCAGCGATATCAGCGCTTGAGATCATGATCTGATCGCGTGTCGTGGCGAGCTGCTGCACAGAGGCGGCAAACACCAGGCGGCTGATGCGGCACCATAGAATCGCACCCATGCACATGGCGCAGGGTTCACCGGAAGTGTAGAGCGTGCTGCCTCGAAGGGCGGCGCTCCCGTGGTCGAGGAGGCAGCGGCGGATCGCCGTCATCTCGCCATGTGCGGTTGGATCGCCGTTCGTCCTTCCAAGATTGCGCCCGCGTGCAAGGATCTGTCCGTCGCGCACAATCACGGCACCGAACGGGAAATCAGCTTGCCGAGCTTCATCCAGAGCAATGCGCATGAACCGTTCATCGTCGGCGGAGGCATCAGTGGCGGCAACCGAAAGGGCCGGAGACAATACAGCGGCCGAAGCCAGTGCGGTAATGGTAATAATGCCTCGCCGGCTGTGACGGGAAACTGTGGAAATGGAATTACACTGATCGTCGCGACAGGTCATGAGGAATCTCCATTAGGAATGAGGGTTGTCCAATTCTATTCGACGCCTTACTACCACGACTTGACCCGCGTGAGCTGCCACTCTTGCAGAGCGTCGGCGCATTCAAAAAATGGCGAGCTGTCGCAGTCCTTAGGGATCGGACCGATATAGTTGCGCGGCTGTCGCCTCAACTTCAGGCCTGCCTGGTTGTCGATGCTCCGCATCATCGCCGCGATGTCCTTGATCTGTCGGTC
This sequence comes from Xanthobacteraceae bacterium, assembly GCA_030037185.1. Next base: position 2,688 of record JASHRR010000652.1, read on the forward strand.
AGTCTTCGCCGGAACCGGCAAGCCCGCGCGCCGCATGCAGCAACTCCACGATCCGCGGCGGACTGATCGGTGCTTCGTTGATCTTGATCCCGAACGGCTTAAGCGCGTTCTCGACCGCGCCGATGATGGCGGCGATCGATGCGATGGTGCCGCCCTCGCCTGCGCCCTTGACGCCGAGCGGATTGAGCGGCGAGGCGGTTTGGCTGTGGAGGATTGCGATAGGCGGCATGTCGGTCGCTGCGGGCAGCAGGTACTCCCCGAAGTTGGTGGTCTGCGGCTGCGCCTCGCCGTCATGATGCAGCCGTTCGAACAGAGCGTTGCCGATGCCATGGGCAATGCCGCCGACCACCTGGCCCTCGACCACCATCGGATTGATGACGGTGCCGCAATCATGGAGCACCGTGTAGCGAAGGACTTTTACCCAGCCCGTCTCGATGTCGACCTCGACTTCGGCCACGTGAGTGCCGTTGGCATAAGTCGATTGGTCGGGCTGAAAATAGGCGGTGTTCTCAAGTCCCGGCGACAGGCCGCCTGGCATGGAAAAGCCGGGCATGCCGATCGATTTCACAGCGATCTCGCGAAAGCTCTTCTTTAATCCCGGGACGCCGCGCACCTCGGCGAAGCCGTCACGCAATTCAAGGTCGTCAGGTGAGACCTCCATCATGTCGGCGGCGACGAGCTTGATCTTGCGGGCCACTTCGACGGCCGCGAGATGGGCGGAGGAGCCCGCATTCACGGCGGTACGCGCAGCGAAAGTTCCGACCCCGAAGGCAATGTCCCGGGTGTCGGCGGTCGCCACCGTCACGTCTTGGTAAGAGATGCCGAGCTGGTCAGCGGCGATCTGGGCGAGCGTCGTTTTATGCGATTGCCCCTGCGGCGCGGCGCCGGTATAGAGCACCACTTTGCCGGTGGTGGCGATGCGCACCGTCGCGCCCTCGTAGGGGCCGAGCCCGGTGCTCTCGACCGCATTGCTGATGCCTATGCCGATGTAGCGACCGCCCTGCCGCGCCGCGGCCTGCCGCGCCGGAAAGCCCGCGTAGTCCGCGGCCGCCAGCGCGCGCGCCTGGCAGTCCGGATAATCGCCGCTGTCGTAAGTGACGGGCCTGCCGTCACGGGAAATGATGCCCACTTTGTAAGGCATCTGGGAAGGCGCGATGAAGTTGCGCCGACGCAGTTCGGCGCGATCGAGCCCGACGGTCTCGGCGAGGCGATCCATCATGCGTTCCATCACAAACACGCCCTGCGGACGGCCGGCGCCGCGCACGGGCGTCGTCGAGATCATGTTGGTGTAAACCGCATTGAGTTCCATCTTGAAATTCGGAATAACGTAGGGCCCGGGCACCGTGGTGGCGGCGATCCAGGGCAGTACCAAGCCCCACGGCACATAGGCGCCGGTGTCGTGCACCAGACGACCGCGCAATGCGAGAATCCTACCGTCGCGGTCGGCCGCCAGCTCCATATCCCAGATTTGGTCGCGTTCCTGATGGGTGCAGGCAAAGTTCTCCCGCCGGTCCTCGATCCATTTCACCGGTCGGCCCAGCATTTTCGCACATGCGGCGACACACGGATATTCCGGATAAATGGCGCCCTTCGGGCCGAACCCGCCGCCCACGTCGGGCGTGATGACATGCATCTGGTTGTCGTTGAGCTCGAGCACGTCGAGAAGCCCACGCTTGATGCGATGCGAACCCTGCGAGGACACGTAAACCGTATAGCAGTCTAGCGCAGCGTCGTGGCTCGCCAGTACGCCGCGGCATTCCACGAAAAACGGCCCGCCGCGATGGATGAACAGACGGTCGCGGACCGCGTGGGCGGCTCCCGCGAATGCTGCGTCGGCGTCGCCGACCGTGATCGGCACCCGCGCCGCCAGATTGGATCGGCTCTGTGCATGCGCGAGAGCGCAGCCGGGCGTCATAGCGGCTGCGCAATCCGAAACCGCGGGAAGCGGCTCGTACGCAACCTCGACCAGTGCGGCGGCATCCTCTGCGATGTGACGGCTATCGGCGACGACGATGGCGACCGGCTCGCCCACGTAGACGGTCTCCCCGCGCGCAAGCGCATACGGCAAATGGAGCTCGCTAATGGCCGGAGTCGGCACGAACAGCGGCAATGCGTTGCTTTGCAGCGGCACCGGCAGGTCCGCAAAGGCGAGCACCAGTTGCACACCCTTTGGGGCTTTCGCGGCGCAGGTATCGATGCGGCGGATCCTGGCGTGTGCGTGAGGGCTGCGGACGAAGGCGGCATGCAGAGTGCCCGGCAGTCGCACGTCATCGACGAACCGCCCCTTCCCGGCGAGAAGCGCCGGGTCCTCCTTGCGCCTGACGGCCGCCCCGAACCATTTCGCTGCCATCGTTCCTTTGCTCCCGGGCTCCACTTGCAAACTCGCTCCCATGGTGCCACGCCGCCTCGTGGCTGGGAAATCGCTCCGACCCCCGTGCTCGCGCCTCCACGGATGGCCACGGGAAAGCCCGGGCCTCCCTTCGAGAGGCCGCTGATCGAACTGTTGCCGATTTCGATCGGAGGGCCTGCTCAGGATGAGGGCTTTTTTTAAGGCGGCAGGCCGAGAAACGAACACGCATCAGCCTTTGCGGCCGGTCATTGTTGCAGCGGCGCGCAGCCCGCGCCATTATCGCGCCGGCGTTCGCAATTGTCTTCCCGCCGTTCTGCCGCCGCTGGAGCACGCAAATGCTCGATAAGCCTGCCGCTGCCGCCGCTCATACGACGCCATCTTGTCCCGCCGCCGATTTCCAGGCGCACCTCGCGGATCTCGATGCGCGCGGTCTGCTGGTGAGGATCGAGCGCCCGATCAACAAGGACACCGAACTGCATCCGCTGGTGCGCTGGCAGTTTCTCGGCGGCATTGCGGAGAACAAGCGGCGCGCCTTTCTGTTCACCAACGTGACCGACTGCACCGGGCGGCAATACCACATGCCGGTGGCGGTGGGCGCGCTCGCGGCCTCGCCCGACATCTATGCGGTCGGCATGGGCCAGCCGGTGGCGAACATCGGTCAGGCCTGGATGAAGGCTATTGCCAATCCGCTGACCCCCGTTCAGGTTGCGTGCGCACCGTGCCAGGAGGTGGTGGTTACCGGCAACGATTTGCGGCAACCAGGCTGCGGCCTCGCGAGCCTGCCGGTCCCCGTGTCGACGCCAGGATTCGATGCAGCACCTTATCTTACGGCGACGCTGTGCATCACCCGCGACCCCGACAGCGGCATCCAGAACATGGGCATGTACCGCGCTGCGCTGAAAGCGACCGACCGACTTGCGGTGCGCATGGTGGCGCGTCCTTCGGGTGGCGCCGGCGGCTATTATCACTGGCTCAAATATAGAGAGCGCCGCGCCCCGATGCCGATCGCAATCGTGATCGGCGCTGCGCCGGTCGTGGTGTTCACAGGCCCCCAGAAGCTCGCCACCGATTGCGACGAACTGGCGGTGGCCGGCGGACTGGCCGGTACCGCGGTGCGCGTCGTGAAGGCGAGGACTGTTGATCTCATGGTGCCGGCCGACGCCGAGATCGTGGTCGAGGGCATCATCGACACGCAGCGGCTGGAGCCCGAGGCGCCGTTCGGCGAGAGCAACGGCTATGTGGCGCTTGAGGCCTACAACATGCCGATGCGGGTCACGGCCATTACCCGACGACGCGCCCCAGTATTCTGCTCGATCATCAGCCAGGTGACGCCGAGCGAATCCAGCGTGATCAAAAAGGTTGCCTATGAGCCGCTGTTTCTCGATCACCTGCGCAACACTCTGTCCATCAAGGGCGTCCGGCGCGTCGTCATGCACGAGCGGCTGACCAACCTGCGGCCGGTGATTTTCCTGCAATACGCCGCCGAGACGCCGAAGAGCGAGGTATGGCGCGGGCTTTCGGGCGCTGCCACCTTCATGGCGGGCTGCGGCAAGATCGTCATTGCGGTGAGCGATGACATCGACCCGGAGTCGATCGATGCGGTGCTGTGGTCGCTCGCCTACCGGTCGAACCCGATCGAGGACGTTCACATCGAGCCCTACCGCGGTAATTTGCAGGGCGCCCAATACGGCCCGCGCAGCGCCGATTCCGGCATGCTGATCGACGCCACGCGCAAGAGGTCGATGCCGCCCCTGGCGCTGCCGGCGCGGCAATTCATGGAGGGCGCGCGCATGATCTGGGAGGATCTCGGCCTGCCTGCGCTCGCGGCGCAATCGCCATGGCACGGCTACACGCTCGGCGACTGGACGGACAGCTGGGAAATCTTCGCACGCCGCGCCACGGCGGGCGAGTGGGAAACGACGGGCCGCGAAACCTTGGCGCGCCAGCACGCCGGGGTGATGCCGGAGACGCCGACGCGGGAGGCAACCGGCGGGACAGGGGAGTAGGAAATCCGCACGTCTCAGGTTGACCCGAGGTGATGAGGTTGCGGCTGGGTGCACTGGCGAAGCTGCGCGACAAGATGCTCCTTACGGAGCGGCTTTGCCAGAAAGGCGCCACCGCTAAATCCGCTTGGCCGCTGGTCTTGAGAATAACCTGACACCGTTACGAACGGCGTGCGCTTCTGTGACAAAAGCAGCGCGATCGGCTCTGAAGTCTCAGTGCCGAGATTGATGTCAAGCACCGCCGCATCACAACCGAACTCGTTCAAAAGCTCAAGCGCTTCCGCCACTCTTGCGGCTGGGCCGACGACCTCGAAGCCTGCCTCGGTGAGATTTTCCTCGATCTCGAGCGCGACGATTGCTTCATCCTCGACCACCAGGACGCGAAGGCGCCGCTCGGACGGTTCGTGCGGCTCTGGCGCCTTGTGCTTCGGCAAAGCACTGGCGGCCGCCTCTTCGACCACGCTTCGCGGACACTCAAGGCGCCAGCTCAGCCCCATGCGGGCATAAGTGAGCTCGACCTTTGCGTTGAGACTTCGTTCCGCCAAACGGCAAATGACGGTCGAACCGAAACCGCTGCTTGACGGCGCAGTAACGGGCGGGCCGCCACTCTCGGTCCACGCGATGCTAAAAACCTCGTTACCCTCGGCGTCTCGATCGGTTTTCCAGCCGAGTTCGACGTGGCCGCTTTCGTCCGAAAGAGCGCCGTATTTGGTCGCATTCGTCGCAAGCTCGTGGAAGGCCATTCCGAGCGCCTGTGCGGCGGCTGCAGAGGCAAACACCGGCGGCCCGGCCAGCGTGATGCGCTTGTCCATGAGGTCGCGGAAGTGTGCGAGCTGCGACCTCGCCACCTCATGGAGATCGGCGCCCTTCCATTTATTTCCTACCAGGATGTCATGACCTGCGGCCAGCGCCTGGACACGCGCCTGGAACCGGGGCAGAAAGTCATCGGGTTTGGTGTTGATGGTCTGCTGCGCAATGGCCTGCACCAGGGAGAGCAAGTTCTTGGAGCGATGATTGACTTCACGCAGGAGAAGATCGATCTGCTCCTCATGCTGCTTACGCTCGGTGACGTTGGTTGCAAGGGTGATGACGTTCGCTGGTCGTCCCGCCCCATCGCGCAGCAGCGACACGTGCTTATGCACCCACGACACCTTCCCTTCCTTGGAAAGGCACCGGTTCTCGATCTCGAACGAAGGTATTTGTTGCCAAATCAGCTTCTTGACCTCGCACGCGTGCCGCTCGCGATCTTCCGGATGCACAATCGCCTCGAAGCCCGAGCCGCGAAGCTCCTGTTCCGAGTATCCGCGCATATCGGAATATGCCTGGTTGCAGGAAACCAATCGACCATCAAGATCCCAAATCGCGATGCCCATGCTGGCGTGCTGATAAATGCCTTTGTAGCGTTCCTCGCTCTCGCGCAGCGCCTCGTCGTTGCGGTGCCGTTCGATAAAATCCGCTGCTTGCCGCGCGTATAGGTCGAGGAGATCGAATTCATGCGGGGTGGGTCGATGAACATTTCGGAAATGCGTCGACAGGACTCCCAGTGATTTTCCATCCCGCCCAACCAGCGGGGTGGATTGCACGGCGCGATAGCCTGCCGCGGAGGCAACGGCGCGGAACGGCGCGCAGCTTTCGTCAGCCTCGACATCCTCGACGATGATGCGCCGGCCCCCGCGTAACGCTCGGCCGCAAACCGCGGCATCCTCTGCCGAGATTTCCTTGAAGAAGTTCAGGAAGGGCTGCTCGAATCCCTGGTGGGCCGCGATCGTCAAAATTTTGCGGCTCGCGTCAAACAGCTGAATTGTACCTTTGTCGGCCGCCAGCAACTCAATGGCGGTCCGCAGCATCTCCTGCAACCAGGCATGAAGTTCCCCTTCTCGCCAAAGTCGCGCGCTTGCCTCATGGAGCTGTTTCAACGCGGATGCGTCGCCTGCCAGTCGCGTTTCGACGGCCTGCAAGTTGGCAAGATGAGCTCGGCTTCGCGCTTCGCTCTCGCGCATCGCCGTCAACGAATTCGCCAGATCGATCTGTGTCCGATCGAGGAGAACTTTCATTTCGATAAAATCTTGGACGTCCGTCAGGGCTCCAAACCACTGACAGATCTCGCCTCGCTCGTTCCTGACCGGAACGCCGTGGGTCTGAAATGTCCGATAGCCGTTATGTTTGGCACTCCAAATCCGGCCCTGGGCGGAATAAGGCGTCCCCGTGGCCATCGCCGATGCCCACTCGGCCATAAGGGATTGACGATCATCAGGGTGCAGGCAGGACGACCAGCCCGAGCCTCGGTACTCGTCCCAGGCCTGCCCCGTGTAGTCTCGCCAACGAGGCTGCTCTTCAACGACTTCGCCAGCGGCATTCGTCCACCAAACAAAGGTTGAGGCGAGGAGCGGGGCATCGAATGTCTTGTCGGTGCGTGTTGCCCGCGATTTTCCAGGGAAACCGAATTGCTGATCCATGGCGCGAGTTCGCTTTTCAAGATACCGCCGCTATATGCGCAGCCTGGCGATTTTGATCGGGTTTCCCTGCCTGGGCAAAACCTCCCTCGGCCCCACCGAAAACCGCGACTACCATCGGTAGCGCTATAACGTTGCGACCTGACGAGAATTGCGAATCTTGTTTTAGGACACGCAATTCCATCGTGTGCCCTATTATCACATCGAGCCGTTCACGAGGTGCAGTCTGGCGCAGGCGTTCCTTTGCCGTGTCGATAAGAGCCCGCGGCCTGCGCGGGCCCGCCTGGGCGGTAAAAGAATGGGCCGGGCATCTCGATCAGCAAACTGCTCTCGTCGGCTTACTGCAACGGGTCCAGTTGGACCGACGCCACACCGCCTACGCTGTCCATGGTTCTCGGATCGGGACCCCGTCCTTCCGCAAAGGCGCGCTCTTCGGCGCGCCGTCCATGCAGCAGCCCCGGCAAGCCATAGTTTCCTTCGATGCAGCGCGGTTCGTAATAAATTCTGTTCTCCTCATCGCTCTGCTTGGTGAACTCCTGCTTGGCGGTCCAGGGCCTGGTCCATACAGTCGGATCTTCGATCGTGACCTCATACTGGAGGTTGTTTGCCCCGGTCCGTGTCCAGCGCTCAACCAGATGCAGATTCTCGCGCGAGCCGAAGACATCGGTCTTCGCACTGAAGTTGGTCACGTCGATCACAAGCGTATCGCCCTCCCAATGGCCGCGCGAGTCGCCGAACCACTGGCGGATACTGGCCGGCAAGTGGGGCCTGCCATCCATCACGATGTTGCGCTGCCACCCTTGGCCTTGATTCATGTCGTAGAACATGGCGATGCCGCCGGGGGTCTGCACGATTCGGCGAAAGCTTCCGCCGAACAAGCTGCCAAAGTCGGGCAGTCCGCTGTGCAGGCAGCGGTCCGCCAACCCATCATCCTCGGGGCCGTCGCTGCGATTGAGGCGCACGAAGTTGCCGGTGTGGTAGCGCGGAGGAAGTTCGGCGAATCGAGGCGACGGCGTCGGATCGTACCTGCCTCCGGCGCAGACCGGCTCTTTGTCCTTGCACGCCTCAGTGGATTGCAATAGAGCGAGGCGGAATTCCCGGTCGGCCGCAGCAGCCCTCTGAGCCTGTGGCGTCAGCGGCGGAATCCGGCCGTTGGGCGGATCGACCACCAACGACGTGCGCAAGCCCGCGTGCTTGACGGTCAAGAACGCGGTGTTGTAGGCGCCGCCGACGTCAATCGCCGTCCCGCGGTCTTGGCGCGGGTCACTGCCGAAAAGCGTGCCTCGCTGTCTGTCCAATTCTTCCCGTTGCGTCTCGGTAAAGAATTCCTGGTTCGCATACTTGGCAGGGCGCTGTAAGGGCGTATCAAATTCATCGGTCCAGATGCCCTGCAGATCGGGTTCCCCCCATGGGGTTTTCAGCGCCCCTGCCACGACAGCCGCCTGTCGGGGCGGAGCCTGAGCTGCCGTCCGCGTGATGGAGTACGAAATGATCGCACCGACGGCCGCCACGGCGATGACGGCCGTGATCATCGAGCCTGAGAACCTCGCGTGCATGATGTCTCCTCTTGCCCTGAACTGCGCTCCCGCAACGGTTTTGTTCAACCCCGGAAATCCGTGGCGTCGTCGCCGTCTTACTTGCAAGGATAGGCTTGTGCCCTTGCGCCGCGCAAGAAGGCAGTTGCTGCGGCAAAGCTGCAAGGATCGGTCACGAGGCTTTTCGCACGGGGCTGCCGCCGGCCAATCGTATGTGGCGCGGCGATGGGCGGTGAGCAGTCCGTTGGATTCCCCTCCAATTCCGCGCTAGCCTACCCACTATGAATAGATTCGTGGGCATAAGTGCGGCTGCCAAGGCGCTGGGTGTGGGGTTGGCGATTTGCCAAGCACGCAACGTTGAGGTGGTTATCCTCAATCGCGGCGAAGATACCACGTTTGAGCAAGACCTCGCGAAAGACGTCCTTGAGATTAACACTGTATTTAGCGCCCGCCTTGATGGCAGTCGATCGCCTAAGAACGCCAAGCTTATCGGGCTGTGACCCAAGCGGTGCAGGCTACATGCTGATCGCTCACCGCATCGCGCTAGACCCCAACAACAAGCAGCGGAGATATTTTGCTCGTGCGGCTGGGACGGCCAGATTTGCTTATAACTGGGCATTGAGCGAGTGGAAAGCACAGTACGAAGCTCGCAAGCTTGATCCCTCATTGCCGTCGCCGTCCGAAGTATCGTTGCCCAAGAAGCTCAACTCTCTCAAACGTGAGCAATTCCCTTGGATGTTTGACGTTACGAAATGTGCCGCTCAAGAAGCTATTATCGACCTTGGCGCGTCATTTAAGGCGTTCTTTGAGAAGCGACAGGTTCAAAGCAAAAGACGTGCACGACAGCTTTTGCGCCGCTAACGAGGGACGTTGCGATGCGACGGCCGCCGGATCAAGTTGCCTAAAGTCGGCTGGGTCCGCATGCGCGAAGCAATCCGCTTCGACGGCGTGTTGAAGCCGAGTCACTGTCAGCCGCACTGCGGGTTTGCTTCAATCTTGGTTGAAGCAGCCGATCCGCAAC
>JASHRR010000077.1 GCA_030037185.1 Xanthobacteraceae bacterium
GAATTCGCCTTGGAAGCCGTCTCCAGGCGTGTCGAGGTGCTCCGCTTGGGTCCTCAACATGTGAGGAATGGGCGCATTCGCATTGAGCGGGTCAAGGGCAGTCGGGAAGTAGATATCCCGTTGACCGACGAGCTGGCCGCCGCGATCGCCGCCATGCCGAGAACCAATCTCACATTCATCGTCAGTCAGTGGGGCCGGCCGTATTCGGCGGATCGCATCGGCAAGCTGTTCTGCCGCTGGGCGACCGAGGCGGGGCTGCCGAAGCGCTGTCGCCTCCACGGCCTCAAGAAAGGTGGCATGCGGCGCCTGGCGGAATCCGGCAGCACGGCACACGAGCTGATGGCAGTTTCAGGCCATAAGACGCTGGCCGAAGTGCAGCGCTACACCGAGGCGGCCGACCGCCTGAAGCTGGCCGACAGTGCCGTCAGGAAACGCAAAGAGAACGCGGCAGTGTCAACCCTTGGTGTCCCAAAGTGTCAAACCAGTGGCTAACCCATTGGCAACATTAACCCTGGAACTTGGCGACGGGGTTCGAGGAGAAATCGGGCGGAGATGCCCGCTGTTGCGCCGCTGCGGCGGTGACCACCGCGCCGACGAGGCCAGTAAGGATGACGAGACATCTTGATCTCGACGTGAATGTCAACATTTCTTCCTCCTCGCGTTTACTCCATCCCGAAAAATGCGGTTCGTCGCTCCGACAGCAGAGTTAACTAACGGGAAGCGCGGGGTCCGATGGGAGCAAGCGCACCACCTTGCCGTGTCACGTGCAGTATGTCCATCAGAGGGGGACCGACGCATCGCGCGGTGTCATCTGTTGCGGCCGATCAAAACCATGGACGACAGGCTGACCGCTATGGCAGGCGCGGTCGCGCGAGGGCTTCGTGCGCCGGGCGAACCGACGGAACGAGGCAACCACGATCAACCCGACGCCGACTGAGCCGTCGACACGTTTCCAATCCTTGCGGACGAGCCTGCGTGCCGCCCCGAGAGCGGACAAAGACCCAAGCTGCCCCCGCGAGCACGCGCGGGCTGCTATCCCAGATAGGGTGTCGGACCCCGAGAGTGGCGGCAGGGACCCTCAGCCATCCAAACATCTTTGTTGCGGTCCTGCGGTTTGCGGTGATTCATCGCTGGTTCCTTTTCTTGTCGATGTCTGTGGATTGGGATGCCAGCCATTCGCTCAGCTTCGACCAGCGCCGCCGGCCTGAAACATTGCGGACCGCGATAGCAACGGCCCTCTTCTGGCCGACCAGGACGACCAGCTTCTTGCCCCGGGTGACGCCGGTATAGAGCAGGTTCCTCTGCAGCATCGGATAGTGCTGGGTCATGACCGGAATGACCACCGCCGGGTATTCCGAGCCTTGGCTCTTATGGATGGACGCCGCATAGGCCGGAATCAACGCGTCGAGTTCGCCGAGTCCATAGGTCACGGAATGGCCGTCGAAGCTCACGGTGAGTTCGCCGGCGTCCGTATCGACAGCGTCGATATAGCCGATGTCGCCGTTGTAGACGTCCTTGTCATAGTCGTTCTCGATCTGCATGACCTTGTCACCCGGAGCGAAGGTCCAGCCGAGCCTCTCGATCTTTTGGTCGCCGGCGGGATTGAGGGCGGCCTGTAATTGGATGTTGAGCGATCTTGCGCCGACACCGCCGCGGTTCATCGGGCAGAGAACCTGGATATCGCGCATGGGGTTGAGACCGAAACGCCTCGGGATCCGCGTCTTCACCAGTTCGATGATCCGTTGCACGGCGGCTTCGGGCTGTTCGACTGACACGAAGTAGAAATCGCTGTCGGTCGCCGGCGGTGAAAGATCGGGAATTCCCCCCTCATTGATCCGATGCGCATTGGTGATAATGCGACTCTGCGCGGCCTGGCGGAACACCTCGGTAAGACGAATGACCGGAATAGCGCCGGATGAGATGACGTCTGACAGCACCTGGCCGGGGCCGACCGAGGGAAGCTGGTCGATATCCCCGACGATCAGCAGCGCGGCGTGGTTCGGGGTGGCCTTCAACAATGCCTGCATCAGCCTGACATCGACCATCGAGGTCTCGTCGACGATCAGCAGGTCGCAGTCGAGTGGGTTGTCGTCGCCGCGCTTGAAGCCGCCGCCGCTGTTAGGATCCACCTCGAGCAGCCGGTGGATGGTCTTGGCTTCAAAGCCGGTCGCTTCACTGATGCGCTTGGCGGCGCGGCCGGTCGGAGCGCAGATCAGGAGCCTTACCCCCTTGGCGGCCAGGATGCGCAATATCGCTTTGACGATGGTGGTCTTGCCAACGCCGGGACCGCCAGTAATGACCAGCACCTTCGACGCCACGGCGAGCTTGACGGCGGTTCGCTGGCTCTGCGCAAAGGCAAAGCCGACCCGTGCTTCGACCCATGGCAGGGCCTTATCAGGATCGATCCATGGCCAGGGGAGCGGGCCATGCAATAGCCGGATCAACCGCTCGCCAACGGCGTGCTCGGCCCGGTACAGTCCGGCCAGGAAAATACATGGCGTTTCGCCGATGGTGTCGGCGACGACGTTGCCCTGCGTCAGCTCCAGACTGAGCGCAGTGCGGACAAGTTCGACCGGCACCTCGAGCAGCTTTTCAACAAGGCAGGCCAACTCATCGGCCGGCAAACCGCAATGGCCTTCGTGCATCGCCTCCGTCAAGGCGTAGGAGATGCCGCCCCGAATCCGGATCATCGCGGATTTCTCGATGCCGAGCTTCATGGCGATGGCGTCAGCCGTCTTGAAGCCGATGCCGCGGATATCGCGAGCCAGCCGATAAGGGTTCTGCGACATCACCTGCACCGCATCGACGCCATAGGTTTTGAAGATGCGCACCGCCCGCGCGGTGCCGACGCCATGGCTGTGAAGGAAGATCATGATTTCGCGCACAACCTTCTGTTCAGCCCAGGCAGCCGCGATGCGGCCGGCCCGCACGGGACCGATGCCGCCGACCTCCCGCAGCCGGTCAGGTTGTGCCTCGATAACATCAAATACCTTGTCGCCGAAAACGCGCACCAGCTTCTTGGCGTAGACGGGACCGATGCCGCGAATCATGCCGGAGCCGAGATATTTCTCGATGCCGTTGACTGTGTTAGGGGCCGACGTCCGCAGCAAGCGAGCCTTGAACTGCTGGCCGTGAACGCGGTCATTCACCCATTCGCCCGATGCCGTGATCCATTCGCCGGCGGCAATTGTTGCGGCGTGTCCGACTACCGTCACGAGATCGCGGTGCCCACGCACATTCGCCCGCAAGACGCAGAACCCGTTCTCCGCATTGTGGAAGGTCACGCGCTCGACGAGCCCCGCCAACACCTCTTGGGTCGGTGATTCTGCCTGCGAACCCATCGGGACAATCGTTTCCGCGAGATTTGCCGAACATATCGGTGCGACGCCGATGCCGCTCGTTGCTCATCGGCGATCCATAATGCCTTCCCACGCTTGCGACGTTAAGGACGTTTCCCGATTGCGCTTTGCGGGTCCGGCTCAAGTCGACGTGGCGCAATAGCGGCCCCGGCTTTGAATGGAGTTCGCCGCCAGCAAAAGGGTGCGGAACTTTCGAGCGGGACGAATGACGATCCGCAGCGTCGCCGATCAGACGATGCGGATCGGTTTTTCATCCACGCATAATCTGAAAAGGATTGTGGTTGTGGGACTCGGTTTCGCTACAGGACCGAGCTATTTCTTGCGAGTTTTCTTCGGCACCTGGAGCTTTTTCCCGAGGGCCGCGATGCTGAAATGCTCGAGCTTTTTGCCCGACTTCAGCGCCGCTGCAAGCCATCGCGGTTTCAGCCCGCGCCCCGCCCACGTCTCGGCCGGATTTGCCGGGTTACGGTATTTTGGGGCGACCGGACCACGGACGCCGCCTCCCTTTGAGGGTAATCCATTTGTCGAAAGGCGATCCAACTTGCCGAGTTCGCCCCGAACTGCCCGGCGTGCCTCGATAACTTTGGAACTGATGACCGCATCGATTTGGCTTCTGAGTTTTGACAGCTTGTCGATCGACATTGACTTCAGGTTCATGGGATCCACTACCGGTTGGGCTCGGCCGATTTTATGACGATGCAACTACCAGGAATCAAAGCTGCATTGTGAAGCAGAATTTTGCAAATTCAAAGCCCATTTTTAACGGGCCCAGAAGGGCGGGCTTTAGGAAACACCTGCACGAAACGCTGTGCCGATACAATTCGACACGCGACCATCCCAGTCGCGCCTCTTTTTGATATTATGCGAATGACGAGCCATCCCGCTGACTTGCTGCCCGGCTGACTTGCTGCCGAGGATGACTAACCGTTCCGTGCCGTCCGGCGACGGCTTCGTCCAAGCCGCTAGGCGATGGTTGCCAGGGTTAAGCTGGGGACTATGGCCCCCCGCTACGTTGCAGACAACTTCAAGACTGACCCTGGGGTGCTTCCTCGCAGCTCTGGGCTCTGAAAGGCAAGGCAATAGACCTCGGATAGGCACGAAACGGGTGTTGCTCAAACGCTCCTCTGCAACATTCCACAGGGGAGATGCATCACCGCGGTGGTGTGCGTCACGAGGCCCTTACCGGACACCTTCTGGGCTCGCTGGTCGGCGTGCAGGGCTCCTTGTCGGGTTCTGGCCCCGGTACCAAACGAAACGAGAAGGTGGGTGTTCGTTGGTTCAATGGAGGCAAAGCCGGCTTCGCCGGCCGCCGATTTTTCCTGCCGGGTTGCGCCGGCAGTCGCCATCGGGAGCTTTTGATGCGAAATCTGAGCCGATCATTGCACGCTTGGCTACTGCTCGCGGGCTTATGGGCGAGCGCTGCAGCCGCTCAAAACACCGGGCCGCTCCATCCTTTGGACGGCTTGACCACAGCCGAATACTGGACTGCCTATGACCTGCTGCAACAGGCGGGCTATACCGAGCCAGATACTTTTTTTGCCAGCGTGCTGTTGCGCGAACCGGCGAAGGATCTTGTCCTGTCGTGGACGCAAGATAAGCCAATTCCGCGCGAAGCGGACGTTGTCCTGTTGCGACAAGGAAAGACGTTCGAAGCCCGCGTCGATCTTAGCGCACGAAAGCTGATCTCGTGGCAGGAAATGATGGACGTGCAGGCGCCATTCCTGGCGAGTGAGATATTTGGCGCCGACGAAGCCATCAAGAAGGACCCGCTCGTCGTCGAGGCTTTGAAGAAACGCGGCTTCACGGATTTGAATACGGTGCGATGCACTGCGCTGCCGGTGCCGTATGTCGCCGTTCCTGAGCAGGAGGCGCGGCGGATCGGCTTCGGCGGCTGTTCGCAGCAGCACGGCTTTTATCACAGTTGGGGCCGTTCCATCGATGGGTTGACGCTGCAGATGGACATGGTGACCAAGAAGGTTTTGAAGGTGGTCGACACCGAGATCGTTCCGGTCGCAAACGGCGCAGTGAACTATGAAGAGATTCCCGAAAAACCGCGGTCCGGCACGACGCCGATCGCCATCTCGCAGCCTATCGGCGCCGGCTTCCAGATCGAGCGCGGTGAGGTTTCTTGGCAGAACTGGCATTTTCGCTTTCGTATCGACCCGCGCATCGGCACGGTCGTAAACCTGGTGCGGTTTGACGACGGCGGTCGGCTGCGCGCGGTAATGTATGAGGGTTCGCTCTCCGAGCTGTATGTTCCCTACATGGATCCGGCAAATGGCTGGAATAATCGCGTGTTCATCGATGCCGGCGAGTTCTACGCCGGGTCCGGCTTCTTGAAACCTCTACGTCCTGGCCTCGACTGTCCGGCCAATGCGTCCTATTTTGACGGACTTTCGGTCGCAGAGCACGGGGCACCGAAGCTTACGCCGCAGCTCGTATGCTTGTTTGAGCGCACCGGCAATGATCCCGCATGGCGCCACTTCGAGAACAATACCGTCTATGGCCGGCCCGGCCGCGAGTTGGTCCTGCGTTCGGCCGCGGCAATCGGGAACTACGACTACCTGATGGACTGGCGCTTTCGACAGGATGGCACCATCGAGGTGGCCGTCGGCGCAACAGGAGTGATCGAGACCAAAGCCGCCATGCAAAAGAACGCGACCGGACAGCTGACGGATCACATCGGCATGAATGGCCCGGCGGAATACGGCCAGTTCGTCGCAGACAATACGGTTGGGGTGAACCACGATCATTTCTTTTCCTACCGGCTCGATATGGATGTCGACGGCCCTGGCAACAGCTTTATGGCGGACCGGATCGTGCAAAAGCTGCTTGCTGCCGATCCAATGCGTAAGAGCATATGGGTCGTCGAGCATGTGATTGCGGCGCGCGAGAAAGACGCGATGATGGATATTCACCTCGAACGGCCCAGCATGTGGCTGTTCATCAACCCCAACGTCAAAGGGCCACTTGGTTACCCGACTGGGTACGAAATCATGCCGGGTACCACGGCGAAATCCTTGCTGTCGGCGGACGATCCTCCGCAGAAGCTTGGTGCCTTTTCCGAACATCAGTTTTGGGTGACGCCGTACGATCCGGCGCAACGCTATGCGGCCGGGACCTATCCGACCAGCAGCAAGGGCAGCGACGGGCTCGCGGTCTGGACGCAGGCAAACCGGCCGATCGAAAACACTGACCTCGTCGGTTGGTATACGCTTGGTTTCCACCACATGCCGCGCGTTGAGGATTGGCCCGTGATGCCTACCATGTGGCACCAGTTCCAGATCCGGCCGTTCAACTTCTTTGCCGCCAATCCCGCGCTCGATTTACCAAAGACACAATAGACCGGGCGCAAATATTGTCCGCAATCGGGATTGGGCAAGGTGCCGCTTGATATCCGGTGGAGGCCTGTTCACGTTCGTGATGTCGAATATGGCGGCGCCGCCGGCGTGTCGAGCTTGATCAGAAAATTTATGTTGCCGGGGAAGGACACTTGAGCGGCAGGTCGCTAAAGATCGGCTCCCCGAGAAGACAATCCCTCGGGCTCCGCACAGCTAGCCGGCGTGATTGACTTGAGGTCGCCCGGCTTGCCGATCGGCCCGTCGATGTAGCGGGCGAGGAGTCCGCGCACAGGCCAGGCGCGCCGCCCAAACGGCTCGCCTTGGCTTGATGAGCCCGATCCCCGGCTTGCGCAAGTCCCCTGCCGGCGCCACCATGAAGCCAACGGGATGGGCCGGAGGAGGGACTGATGCGTGCTCACACCTTGATTTCGATCTTGGCAGCCGGCGGTGCCGTGGTGGTTGCCGGTTGGGGATTGGCAGCGCCCAAGCCCGGGGCGGTATTTGCAGATAAGAGCCCCGGCGCCCTACCGGTCGATGTCGAGCTTGTAATCGCCGTCGACGTATCCAATTCAATGGATCCGGAAGAGCAAGCATTGCAGCGGGAAGGTTACATCCTCGGGTTGACTTCGCGCGAGTTTCTCCAGGCGCTGCGCAACGGCAACCACGGCCGCATCGCCGTCACCTATTTCGAATGGGCGGGCCTATATGACCAGAAAATCATCCTGCCATGGCGGCTGATCGATGGTCCGCAATCCGCCGAAGCGGTCACGAATGAAATCAAGCGCGCCCCCTATCGGCGCGCGCCGCGCACCTCGATCTTCGGGGCTCTGCAATTTGCCAAGCCGCTGTTCGACTCGAGCGGCTATGGCGGTCTGCGCCGCGTCATCGATGTTTCCGGTGACGGCTCCAATAATATGGGGCCGCCGGTTACCATCATGCGCGATGATGTGGTGGCGGCAGGCATCACCATCAACGGGCTGCCAATCATCCTGAGCCGGGCCCGCAGTACCGGTCCCAGCATTCCGAACCTCGATATTTACTACGAAGACTGCGTGATCGGCGGGCCCGGATCCTTCGTCGTCGCGATCAAGGAGCGCGAACAGTTCAAGGAGGCGACCCGCACCAAGCTGGTCCAGGAGATCGCCGGCCTGCCAACCAAGCCGCCCATGCTGGCGGTGCAGGCAAGATCGCGGGTGTATTGCTCTTGAGGTTGGCCAGACCAACGATTTGACCTCGGAGCCGATGATTTCAACACTCCGCCTGCGGCCTTCTCACGCGCCAGCACCAGCTCGGGTACCGGATCTCGCCCCGGTGATTAAGGCGGCGAAAGGGGCCCTCAAACTGAGTGTCGAAATCGGGCGGCGTCGGGCCCGGCGGCGATCCGCAAGCGGCCGAGCATCCCGACGCCAAGGCAGCGAGGGGCGACCATGAGAAACAGTTGCCTCGAGACCCAGGGGCCTTGCGATGACGATCATTGGCCAAGCCAAGCGACCAAATTGCTGGGGTCTTGAAACGCCGCGGGCTGCGGGGCTCGAAACATCGGTTTCGTTGCGGCGCAGGTCGGTGAGGAGAACGGTCAACGCACGGCGACTGATCGCGACATCGTCATCGGCCAGTCGCCGATAATGCGCGAGCGAAAACACTGGGTCCTGCGCTGCCTGCACGGCGGGATCATCGGTTTGATCTTTTAATCGGCTGGCCCCCTGTCAGGTCCCCGGCATCCGTTTGCCGGCACTGCCCCGCCATGAGATGCTCGACGTGCTCACTCACGTTACGTCTTGGCTCCAGTCATTGCTTTGGCAAAACCCGACCATGGCCCCTCTAAGCCGATCTACCATCCTGACGAACTCCGCCTCGCTAAGCTTTGGGTGCACTGGCTCAAGGATGTTGACCGCCACACGTTCGAAGTCGCCGTCCGCAGGGTCCCTCGTGATCAGCTGTTCGAAAGCGTGGCGAATTTGGCCTGCCACAGGTTCGAGTTCTTCCAAGGCCAATTTCGCTGCTACAGGCTCTACGATGTGCTCGGCCAACTTCGCAATTTCACTGCGCATGTCGAACCCTGAGTTCATCATTTCCCTTCTATCGGGCATCATGCCGGGAGCTGTTGGGATTATGCGTGGGGTGGCGCCCTTAGCCCTTTTTCGAGCGAATAGCCGCCACCATAAAGACCGAAGGATGCCGAATAAATTCGCCACAGTGATGTGTACCGAGTAAGCTATTGAGCTGCTAGGTGTTTATTAATCTTCATGATCGCTCAATGTTTTCGAGGGATGCGGTTCCTGATTGAGCAATACGACTATTACCTCTTCTACCTCTTCGCGCTTTAATTCCTGCGAACCGACACCGAGGAGGTAAGGGCGATCGCACCCAGAGGCGCCAATCCGTTTTATGCAACGCTGGGTTGCTCTTCGAACCTGAAGTGATCGCCGTGCCGAGCGAAGCTTTGCTGCACGAACTCACCGCTGGACGAATTATAGCAGCTGCCAGTATTGGTGAGCGTGACCAGTTCGCACGGGCGGCAGCCCGAACGCCCGGCCGCGCTGATAGACTCGCCAGGCCGGCACAGCAGATCGGATGTGACGCGCATGAACTCGTATTTCGTCAATGCAAAGCGCAAGCCGACCTGGCGGCAGCCTGCGCGTCTTGCCATTGCGAGCTTCGCCGCTGCGATTGCGGCGGGCGGTCATGCGGGTGCCGCGAGCAGTCGGAACGAACGCGCGGTGGCGTCCGTCGAGTCGCGCGTCGCCGGTGCACCGCTCATGGCAATCGTTTCGCTGCACAGCCAGCGCATCACTGTCTATGATGCCGACGGCTGGATCCTGCGAGCGCCGGTGTCCAGCGGACAGAAGGGACGCGAGACGCCTGCCGGTATCTTCAGCGTCATCGAGAAACAAGCCGAGCACTACTCGAACCTGTACGACGATGCCTTCATGCCACACATGCAGCGCCTTACGTGGTCGGGCATTGCGTTGCACGGGGGCCCTCTGCCGGGATATCCGGCCTCGCACGGATGCATTCGGATGCCGTATGACTTCGCCGAACGGCTGTTCGATGCGACCAGACTCGGCATGCGAGTGATTGTGGCGCCGAGCGACGCGGCGCCCGTCGCGATCTCCCATCCTGCTCTGTTCTCGCCCAAGCCAGAGGCCGAGGCTGCCGCTGCCGCCCGGGCCGCAGAAGCGGCCGCGGCGGCCAGCAAGGCCGATCAGGCCAGAGCCGCGGCTGCCGCCGCCTCACGGGAAGCAGCACGCGCCATGACGCCGGTACGCGCGGCGGAAAGTCTCAAGCGCAAAGCTGAGGCGCAGTTGGCGGCGTCTGAGCGTCGGGTCGCCTCGGCAGGTTCACCCGAAGCAAAGGAGGAAGCCGAGGGCGCCAAGGCGAAGGCCGCCGCGGAGGTCGCTGAGCTCGAGGCGCAGGTGGCGGCCGTCAAAGCCGAGCTGCAAGCAAAGCTCGATGCCGCATCCTCCGCGCGCGAAGCTGCCGTCGAAGCGCAAAAGATGCGGGTCGAGGCGGCACGTCAGGCGGCGCACGACCTCGAACCGGTATCGGTGTTCATTAGTCGCAAGACCCAGCGCCTCTATGTCCGGCAAGCCTTTCAGCCAATCCTGGAGAGTCCCGTCGCGATCCAAGATGCCGATCGCCCAATCGGCACGCATGTCTTTACCGCCTTGGAACGCATCGGGGACAGCGACATGCGATGGAGCGTGGTCTCGTTGGAGAGCGGACATCCAGACGGCGGTGTGGCCGAGCCCCACGGCGCCACGCGCGGACGTGGCGGCGAACCGGTCGCCACCGACCCGGCCGGCGCCAAGGCAGCCCTCGACCGGATCGCCATTCCACCGGACGTAGTTGATCGCATCCCGTCGATGGCACCACGATCTTCGCTGATCATCTCTGACGAGGCGTTGAGCCCGGAGACCGGCAAGGGCACGGAGTTTATCGTCCTGATGAGCGGCGAGCCGCAAGGCGGCATCAAATTCAGACGCCGCGGTTCCGAGGCCGTAACCCGCTATGAGCGTCCTCGCGATCGCCCGCAATGGCACCTGCCGTTTGCAGGTCCGTGGTGAGCGAGTTTTTTTCTGGCGGGGCCCATCTGCAGACGATTGCCCGATCACATCGGCAACCCCTCGCGCCGAAAGTTGGCGACGCCGATCGCTCGCCATGGTCGGCAAGCTTGCGTGCCCGAAAACCCGGCGCGATGGCCGGTTACCAAAACCGATCCTCGGGTGTTGAGATTTCCCAACCGCCTAGCCGTCGACAAAACGGCAACCCCACAACCGCGCCCGATCAGCTCTTTTCGGTTCATCGGGCAACCGAGACTCTGCACATTCAGTGCTGACTCTCAAATATGACGACGACTTCCGTCTGCTCGGGTTCGTGCGGCACCAAGCCGGTGAGTTGTGGGTCACTCCAATTCGCGACATTTACCACAGTCCCCGCCGGCGCGCCCGCATGGGTGTGCTCATTCGGCTCTATGACATTCAACCCGTTGCTGTCGAGGAAGAACGTGTGATCACCGAACAGTTCGTTCAATTTCGGAACTAACGGATGGTCATCGGGAATGACCTGGGCTTCGAACTGAGCCAGGGTTTTGTCGACCTGTGCGGAACTCAGTTTCATCATGCACTCCATCGCTTGTCTTGAGAGCGCCCACACCTGGTGGTGGCTCGCAGCGCTGCCGGCAATTTTAACGATCGAACTCAAACTCACGATCTAACTGCCCACTTTTCATGGCAGCCATGTCAATCCGATGCCAGCGGCTTGCAGTAGCGTCTATTTGTCCGAAGGCCGGATGCGTTGAAGAATCTTACCCCTGACTTCCGGATTATCTCGCGCTACATCCAAAATCGAGGAATACTCCTCAACCGAGAGACCCTGTTCGGTCACCGCCTTTTTAAGCTCGTCGTTGGCCTCGGCCACGAGACGATCCTTCTCGGCGGGGGCTTCGGCTTCGGCGATCCGTTGCCGGTAATCGTTTTGGAGACTTACAACGCGTTCCAGGGCGGCCGCGGCCGCGCTAAGCTTCTGATCCGACAAGTCCGGCGCGGGGGTAGAAGGCCCCGACGGAGCGGGACCCGACGGAGCGGGGGTAGAAGGACCCGACGGAGGTGATTGGGCGAGAACGTTCGCCGCGGGGATGGAAAGACAACATCCCACAATCGCGATCGCGGCGGTTAGTGACCGTGTGAACAGTCGCATCTCTCTCTCCTCCTGGCTGGACGGCTTGCTTGAGGCTGCCGATCCGAACTAATCTTGGCCAACATCGGTTAGCCAAAACAGTTCCGGCCCTTTTCGCCGCATCTGATATGTCGTCATGCATGGAATTACGAGGATGTGCTTGCGGCAGAGGCGTTTATGACGCTTTTAATCCCAGGAATCGGGCGCTGGACTACCATTGGGATTAAGCGCAAGCTTGCGACAGCGAGCCACCTAAATATTCATACGCTCGAAGCAGCACCGTGGCGCTATCGCGGAACTATGCCCAGTCCTAGGTTTGCAAGAATTGCATAGCAGGCTTCTGGCCACCTCCGTCTTGTTGCAGTGATCAAGCCGTGACGTGATTGCTTGGCCCGAACGGCTCGCCGCAAATTTGACGTGCTGCCGCGGGCGCCAGCATGATCTGCAAACAGTCCTCGCTCAAGCCGTACCTCGCCGCTCTTCGACTGGGTCGCCGGATCATCTCGGCCACCGCCGCCTACATGGCGGCAATCGCCCGGCACCGAAAGCGCAACATCGCCCCTGCGCCACCGCGACCGCATCATCAAGCGCAACGACGGCGAGCCGAGACCGGAGCCACCGCGCGACCCGAACGGACGCGGCTGGTCGGTGCACTCATCAGAGGGAAACGCATGGAAAGACTCGGCACCGTGGAGGCCGTCGCAAAACCTCCATCGCATCATCACAGCCACGTTAACACCTTTACCAATCGAGTTTGATAAAGTCCGCCATGCCGTCGATAACCTTGAACTCGAGTTTTTGCCCTGGCGTCAACGTGGTCAGGCCGCTCGTGCGCATGGCCGAGGGCGCCAACTCGTATTCCTCACCGCTAGTTGCTTTAGCACGCCCAGTCATGGTGCGCGGATTATATGTGGTGATGCGCGCGGTATTAACCTTCCACACAGGGCCGTGCGCGGCCCCGGCCCTTGGCAAACTTCCCCCAGGGGCCGGGCGCCACTGCCGTTGCGCACGAGGCAACTGGGCGCCCCCCCCGGGGAATTTGTTTGGCCCTCTGGACGAGCCGTGATCACTGCCGCGTTGATCTGCCGCGCCGCTTGATGGTGCAAGCGACAGGTCCATAGGCAGCAGCGCGGCTTTTCCGGCTTCCTGGCACGGGACAGGAATGCTACGTTCGGCGGAAATTCCGTGTCTTACGACGGGAGGAAAATCAGAGCTATGGTCGGCCCGCAGGAACGCACCTTCAAGGAGCAGAGGCACCAGACGGCGTCCAAGCTTCTGCTTAAGTTGCTAACTGTCGCGATTGCATGGTGGGGTTCGAGCAGTGTTGGTATGGGACAAACCACAGACGCGCTCGGGCGCGTCGAAGGCGGCAGCGATATTCTATCGCTCGGCACAGCTGCGACGGGAACAATAGCCGAGGTGCTGGTCGCAGTCGGCGATCGTGTTAAGGCGGGCCAGCATCTGGTCCGCGTCGAGTGCAGCAATATCGAGCACGAGCTTCAGGCTCGCACATCGGATCTGACAGCCGCCGAGGCAGCATTTTTACGAGTATTGCATGGACCCCGGCCCGAGGAGATCAGCATCGGGGTGGCGAACGTCAACCTCGCCGATGCGAGAGCGCAAGAGGCCGATAAGTCATTTCAGCGCACACAGCTGCTGCATGAAGGATTTACCGTAACTCGTGTCCAGATTGACCAAGCCGAGCGCGATGCGCGAATTGCCGCTGCTTTGCTCGACGAAGTGCGCGCCAAGCTCGCCTTGCTCAAGGCGGGTTCGCGGGAAGAAGACATATCGGAAGCGCGCTCGCGACGCGATGCCGCGAAAGAGCGCGTGGACGAGGCGGCTGCCCGCCTGAGCTATTGTACGGTGAACGCTCCGATCGACGGGATCGTTGTGGGCACCAATGTCGCGCCCGGCCAGTTGGTGAGTTCAACGGTACCGGTCACCTTGCTTACGGTGGTTGATGACAGCAGGCGGCGCGTGCGCGCCTATGTCGATGAACGCGACATTTCAAAGCTATGTTCGCATCAGCGCGCCCGTATCGCGGCGGATGGATTACCCGGACTCCAGTTCGATGCGATCGTCGAAAGTATCGGACTTACGGTTGGCGAAAATCCGCTTGCCAATAACTCCCGCCAATTTCGCCAGGTCATGCTATCGGTACCGGACAATCAGCAGCAGATACCAATTGGGCTGCGTGTGTCGGCGCAATTTCTGCCGTGTCCTCCCGCTCAGAGAGGAGGAGGAAAATAGCACCCCCGGCTCGCGGAATAATCCCAGTCCGCACAGGCGAACTGGCTTCCAAGCCGACGAGCCGCACGGACTGCGCACCGCAAAAGCGATCTGCTCCGGGATATTCCTCAGAATAAGGAGCAGGTAGCCATGTTTCCGTTTCCGGAGTAGCTGCAACTGATTGTCGTTATGCGCGGCTGCGATTCGGCAAACATGGCCTGTTGCTGATTAGCCAAAATCTGTTGTTGGTGCGCCCATTGCTCGATAGCTGTGGTGGCGCGTTGTCTTTGCTCCGTATCCTGCTGAGATTGATTCTCATTTCGACTCTGGACCTGGGATGCAATTTGCGTGTCCGCTTGCTTAAGATTCGCCTGAGCCTCCGCCGATATGTCTTTCCGGCGCTGGTTGAATGTCCCCCAGGCAAGCTTTCCGCCTGCTGCTTCCGCCCAAAGCTTGTCAGATTCGGCGAACGAATTGACCATCGTCAATAAAATGACCGGATGTGTCTTTGCCGGGCCCTCCAACAAGATTTTTCGGCATCGCTGCACATCATCACGAACCCTGTACAGCAGCTTGATCTGCTCTTTCGTGGGATGCGATTTGTCCGCCAGCATCTCAAGGGGAGGCTGATTGTCGGCACCGAAGTAGAGTTTGGTTCTGATGCCCTCGTACTCTGGGTTTTCAGCAACCCTCTGCACGCAATCTAGTCCCAAGGTAGTAGGCTCCGGCGCAGCTCTCTGAATTCGCGTGTTCTCCTTTTGCGCATCGGTGATGCAACCAAAGACCACCAGGCATATGCCGCAAATGCAGACTAGTCGCAATCTGCACATAGCGCTCCCCATCCGACGGGCAAACACCGAACGTATTTCAGCGACCAGGTGCCGTACAGCCCCTCATCAACGTCGATGGGCATCTCGTCCCTTTTCGGCCAGCCGTACCATCCAGCAGTGCTGCCGACCACTCGGCTGACTTCGCACAGCAGGTGGCGCCCCCGTCATCACCCGGCAATCCATCCACATGCCAAAAAGCAGCCGGGTGATCATGTGCAGAGAATATCGCAACGCTCACCGCACGCAAAGCGGACCGACGCACACCACCGGCGGCGGCGGTGGCGGACGTACGACGACGACCGGTGGCGGTGCCACAACGACGGCTGGTGCCGGTCCCACGGCGGGTGCGCCGACGACAGCGGCCGGAGCACCTGGGCCGAGGCCATCGTCCATGAACTCCACTTCGGACACAAAGGCGGGAGGGCCCTCGAACGGCCGGTCATAGAAATACCAGGCGCCATTGACCTCCCACCAATAGCCGAGCCGGCCAAACCGCATGTCGTGATGCCAGCGGCCGCCGAACCAGATCTCGCGCTCGCGCGGACTGAAGGCCGCAATCTCGCGGCGCACGCCGCCTGGACCGCGGAAGCTGTAGCCGCGCTCGCCGAGCGCATGAATGGCGTGAGGACCGGGCGGGCCGCCATGAGGCGCGGCGCCCGGCGGATGGAAGGCCTGCGGCACCGGTCCCGGGCGTCCGGCCTGTCCCGGCGGATGCTGCCCGGGCGGTCCTGCCGGGTGGTTCTGGCCCTGCGGCGGCCTCCTTGTCGGCTCCTGCGCCCTGGCCGGGATCGTCAACCCCAGCGTCGCGGCGAACGAAATTACGATAGCCAATCGCAAAGTCTTGCTCATTGTGCCTGTCCTCACGCGGTGCAACGAGCAGACCGCCCGGCCCACCCCACCTCGATGTGAGGTTTTGCGTCGCAGACCTTAAAGCGCGCTCGACAATCAGCCGCCCCCCGCCGTCCCTATCTTGCAAGCTTTATGAAGAAAGAGATTACCAGCCGGTGAACAGCACACTACCGAATGCCCTGATTTTTTGTCTTTATCAACTCAAAAAACTTCCTGTTCTGCCGCGCTGCCAAACCCCGCAGTGTGCACTGCGGTCAATTGGGCGGATTGGGCCGCAGTAGCGCACCTTCAGCCCAGCAACTAAGCCGCGCAGGCTCGCCGCCTCAAAGGCCTTTCACAGGGGAGAATCACCGCCCGTCCATGGATCAAACATTTCTTTGCGGGCCGGATCATGTCTAGCCCAGCCTTGCACGCAGCCGCCTGCTTTTTTCTGATCGGTTTTTGCCGTTCATTCTGCGGGGAGTCCCAGCTCCTTGCCGCCTTCCGTGCGAGCCCAACCATACCCCCCAATAGTGGGACGTAAGCGGGCATCGCCAGCAACACGAGGGCGAGCGCTGATGCAAGGATTTCAACTTGATTCCTCTCCTGCTCCGCTACCAGGTCGCGAAGGTGCATCGCGACGAATCGCGAGACTGATTGATCGGAACTATTTACATTCGTGGTAACCCCTTGATACGTTTCGGCACGTCGATCATGGCTTTCCTCAAGCAGTTTCCGAATGATGATGCGACCACAGGCCATCGTTGGGCCAATGTTGGCACATTTGGCACAAACGGGACCTCAAAGGCACGATGGGCAACCCGAACTTGGCACTGAGCGTCGCCGACGCTGGTATGTCCAGGTTGGTAACGTTCACCGCCGACAAGGCCGATTGGCGAGGACCGCTGGTCGAAAAAATCGACCCGCGGTTCCCGTCGCGTGAGACTTGTTGCCAATGCGGCTGCATCAATTCCAACATGAAGAACCTCAACCGGCGTGTTTTTGTTTGCGCCGAATGCGGGCACGCTGAAGGCCGGATCGACGTGCGGGGAGCTCGGACAGCAAGGCGTGCCGTTCGGCGGCGCGATGCCGCTGCCGGTCGTTGAACCGCGAATTGAAGCAGGAGTGGTCAGTCATGGCTGCCCACGAATGCTGATAATTCCGAAAAGAATTACCAACATTTCACGTGGAACTGTAAATTCCTCGAGTAATTTCTGCACTGTGAGCTTGCGGTTTAGCTCGCAGCAGGAGGAACCGGCATGGTGGCAGATCCGAAATCGGAAGCACTGTTTGCCTTGCATCGATTTGGGTTCGGACCGCGCACCGGATCGGTAGCTGCGATAAGCGCCGATCCACGCGGCGCGCTGCTCGCGGACCTCGAGCGTCCAGGGGCCGCGGAGTTGTCCGTCAACCTGCCAAGCAGCGGCGAAGCCGCCCGCGCAGTTCTGGCGGCACGAGAGGCGCGTCGAGCCGCCCGCTTGGCACGCGAGGCGGCAAAGACAGCAAATCCGCCGGCAACTCCGCCGGACGCCGCCGCGACGCCAAACCCGTCTGCCACGCCGCCGCCTTCCGGGGCCGCGACAACGCCGAACCCGCCAAGGGCGAATGCCAATCCGGCGGCCGTCGCATTGCAGCAGGTTTATCGCGACGAAGCCCAGGCCCGCATCGAAGCTGCGCTCAACGCCGAGATCGGTTTTGCCGAGCGACTGGCGTGGTTCTGGTCCAACCATTTCTGCGTGTCGGTCGCCAAGAACGGGGTGCGCCCCCTCGCCGGTGCCTATGAGCGCGAGGCCATCCGGCCGCACGTGCTCGGTCGATTCCATGACATGCTCCTCGCCGCCGAAACTCATCCGGCGATGTTGATCTATCTCGACAACGCACGCTCGATCGGCCCCAATTCGCAAGCCGGGATGACCCGTGGCAAAGGCCTAAACGAGAACCTCGCCCGCGAAATCCTCGAATTGCACACGCTCGGCGTACGAACGGTCTACAGCCAGGACGACGTCACCGGATTTGCGAAAATTATCACCGGCTGGACGATCGTGCCGGCGCGGCAGGAGCATGCCGGCGAGTTCGTGTTCGATCCGCGCATGCATGAGCCGGGCACTCAGACACTCATCGGCTCCCCGATGGGTCAGACAGATTTCGAGCAGGGCCGTGCCGCGCTCGCCATGCTCGCCCGTCATCCGGCAACCGCCCGGCACATCGCCGACAAGCTGGTGCGGCATTTCGTTAGCGATCGGCCGGTGTCGACACTCGCCGACAAGCTTGCCGCGCGTTTCGTCGAGACCGACGGCGACCTCAAGGAAGTCGCCAAGACGCTGGTGGCCGCACCGGAATCCTGGAACGCTGCCGACCGCAAGCTCAAGCGTCCGGCGGAATGGATGGTAACGACATTGCGCACCACCGGCGCCGAGCTGGACATCGCCTCGTTCATGCAGGCGCAGAACCTGCTCGGCGAGCCGCTGTGGCGTCCCGCGGCCCCCAAGGGATTTCCGGACGACGATGCGGCCTGGATCGATGGCCTGGCGCAACGGCTCGACGTCGCCAACGAACTGGCGCGACGGATCGGCGGCGCGACCGATCCCCAGCGGGCGCTCGAGACCGCACTCGGCCCGCTCGCCACCGATGCGACTCGCACCGGTATCCGCCGCGCCGAGAGCCGCCCGCAAGCTCTGACGCTTCTGTTTATGGCTCCCGAATTCCAGCGGAGATGACAATGCGCAATCCTCATGCCTCTTCCCGCCGCGAGATCCTGCTCGCTTCCGGTGTACTGTTCGCCTGGACCCACTTGCCAAAGATCGCGCGCGCGGAGGGTCGCGATCCGCGTCTGCTCGTCGTCGTCCTGCGCGGCGCTCTCGACGGGCTCGCCGCAGTGGCACCTGTCGGTGATCCCGACTGGGTGGCGCTGCGAGGTGACAACGCGCTTCGCGTCGATGGGCCGACTCCGGGGTTGCGCCTTGATGACTTGTTCGCACTGAATCCGGCCATGCCCAACTTGCACCGCCTTTATCTGGCGGGCGAGAGCAGCATCGTTCATGCGGTCGCCACTCCCTACCGGGAGCGCTCGCATTTCGATGGCCAGGACGTGCTTGAAAGCGGTCTCGCGGCTCCCGGCGCGGCTGATACCGGCTGGCTCAACCGCGCACTCGGAGCGCTTGATCCGGGTGGACGAATAAACCCGAACGACGCCGGCGGCGGTGGCCACAAAGCTTTCGCGGTCGGGCCGGTCACGCCGTTGGTGGTGCGCGGGCCTGCGCCGGTGCTGTCGTGGACGCCGCCGCGCCTAGAGCCTGCAGCCGATGATACCTTGATGCGCGTGCTTGAGATCTATCGGCACACCGACGCCGAGATGGCGCGCGCACTTGAAGAGCGCATCGGACTCGCCGCCATCGCGGGCGCCGGCGGCATGGAGATGACACCAGGTCAGGCCCGGCCGGCAGGCGCCGCGCAGGTGCGAGCCTATTTCGCCCAATCCGCCGGCAACGCTGCGAAATTCATGGCAAGACCGGATGGACCCCGGGTTGGTGCGATCGCCTTCGACGGGTGGGACACCCACGCCAACGAGGGTGCGGTGAACGGCCGGCTGGCGGCTCTCTTGGGTGCGCTCGACGGTGCGATCGCGGCGATCGAAACCGGGATGGGACCGGCTTGGCGCGACACTGTCGTTGCTGTGGTGACGGAATTCGGGCGTACGGCGCGTATCAACGGCAGCGCCGGCACCGACCACGGCACCGCTACTATCGCGCTGCTGGCGGGTGGCGCCGTGAAGGGCGGACGGGTCATCGCCGACTGGCCCGGGCTTAGGGAAGCAGATCTGCTCGACAAGCGCGACCTCAGACCGACGACCGACCTGCGAGCCGTGGTCAAGGGCGTGCTGCGCGATCACCTGCGCCTTCCGGAAGCTGCCCTGGCTAAGACAGTGTTTCCCGACAGCGCCGCGGCGCGGGCGGTTTCCGGACTGGTTACCGCGGCGTAGCACGCGGCAGCCCGAGCGGATGAAAGGTTTCGAACGGCAGCCGCAAATTGGCTGTCCGGCATTAG
>JASHRR010000653.1 GCA_030037185.1 Xanthobacteraceae bacterium
CGCCCGCAAGCCCGCCAAGGTTGCCGGTGCCGGACGGGTTGTCGGCAACAAAGAAGGAAGCGACCTGGGGCTGCAGCTGCGCCGGCTGCTGGGCCTGTGCCAGCACCGCCGATCCCAGAACAGCGATGGTAACCGTTGAAAGCAGGATGGTCCTCGACATTTGTGATTTCTCCCCTTTATTCCCCTTTGCAAGGGGCTCGACCCATAACATTCATTACCGATTGCCCGCAATGCGTATGAGCGCGTGATGACGGTTGGGGGGCATCCGGCCAATCATGCCGATCGTGACGGTGGCCGTAATCAGCACCGGCAGCTGCCCGCCAAAAAGGTCACGTGGGGACTTCGCGGCCTGGCCAGATGCGGACCCGGCAACGCACTATCCCCGGTTAAGATGTCGAGGCGCAGCAACCTGCGGGTCCGCTCGTGAGCTGACAGAGCGACGGGCTATACCGCGGACGCAAAGAGCGGGTGCACTCCTGAGCAGGATTGAGGCTGGGCTTACCGCCGGTGACGCCACGACGGGGGTGCCGTCGATCGCCATCGCGATCCGTGCTATCATTGATTGAGGAGTCGCAAGGGTGGTCCATAGGCATATCAGAAGCCGAGAGTGGAGGAGTAATCATGACGATCAGGGATAGTCTGTACGTGGGCGTGGCGGCGATTGCCCTCACGCTTGCCCTTGGCGCGTACGCGCCGGTAAACGCCCAAACCCCGGTCAGCATCGGCGCAACCGATATCGGTGGCGTCGTCACCGGGCCGAAGGGACCCGAAGCGGGCGTGTGGGTGATCGCCGAGACGACTGATCTGCCGACGCGGATGATCAAGTCCGTGGTGACGGACGATCTGGGCCGCTACGTCATTCCTGACCTGCCTCAGGCCAACTACATCGTATGGGCCCGTGGCTACGGGCTTGTTGACTCCGCCCGGACACAAAGCGAGCCCGGCAAGATCGTCAACATCACCGCGGTTCCTGCGCCGAGCGAGGCAGCCGCCGCGGAATATTACCCCGCGATCTATTGGTACGCGATGCTCGACATTCCGAGCAAAAATATGTTTCCGGGCACCGGCAGCACTGGCAATGGCATCTCACCGGCAATGAAGACGCAGGGGCAGTGGCTCGATCAGATCAAGACCAACGGCTGCTACGGCTGCCATCAGCTCGGCAACAAAGCGACCCGCACGATCTCGCCAGCGTTAGGAACTTTCAAGAATTCAGAGGAGGCCTGGGAACGCCGCATCCAGTCCGGGCAGGCAATGATTGCGATGGCCGGTGCGATCGGCCGGGAAGGCCCGAAATTCACACTGGCCAATCTTGCGAAATGGACGGACAGAATCGCCGCCGGCGAACTGCCATTTGCGAAGCCTGAGCGCCCGCAGGGTATCGAGCGCAACGTAGTCGTCACCGAATGGGACTGGGCCGACCCGAAGGCCTATTTGCACGACCAGGTCTCAACCGACAAACGAAACCCCACTGTCAATGCCTACGGCAAGCACTACGGGGCAACGGAAGAGAGCCGGGAATATTTCCCGGTGCTTGATCCGAAAGAGAACAGGGCCAGCACAGTCGCGATGCCGTTGCGCAATCCCGAGGGCATGGAGTCCTCGAAGGAAGCCACCATGGCCCCCTCGGTCTATTGGGGCGACGAACCGATCTGGGATGCCCGCACCAGCACGCATAGCCTGATCATGGACGAGCGTGGTGACGTGTGGTTCACCTCACGCGTCAGCAAGCCGGATAATCCCGCATTCTGCCAATCTCCGAACAACCCATACGCCAAGGCGTTGCCGCTTAAGACATCGAATCGAGGTCTGGCCGTCTACGATCCCAAGAGCAACACGACCAAGCTGATCCGCACCTGCTTCAATACCCACCACGTGGTGCTCGGAGAAGATCGCGACAACACAGTGTGGACAAGCGCCGGCGGGCCGCAGCAAGGCGCCATCGGCTGGGTCAACCGTCGCATCTGGGAAGAGACCGGCGACGAGGCGAAGGCGCAAGGCTGGGCCCCGATCGTCATCGACACCAACGGCAACGGCAAGGTCGACGATTACGTGGAGCCTAATCAGCCGGTTGATCCGTCCAAGGACAAGCGACTCAACGCTGGCATTTACGGCGTTGGCGTCAATCCGGCGGACGGCACGGTGTGGGGCTCTGTGCTTGGCTTCCCAGGGTTTGTTCTGCGGTTTGATCCGAAGACCAAGCTGTCGGAGATTTATGAGGTGCCGTTCCCGGGCTTCGGGCCGCGTGGGTTCGACATCGACCGCAACGGGGTCGCCTATGTGCCGCTGTCGAGTGGCCATCTCGGCGCCTTCGATCGTCGCAAGTGCAAAGGTCCCCTCAATGGCGCGCAGGCTGCCGAGGGCAAACTTTGTCCGGAAGGGTGGACGCTGACGCCATTCCCGGGACCGCAGTTCCGTGACGTCGCCGAGTCCGGCAGCGCGGAGGCGAGCTACTACACCTGGGTCGATCAGTTTAACACCTCGGGCCTCGGCGCCAACACGCCGATGGCCACCGGCAACGCAAATGAGTCGATCATGGCGCTTGTCGACAGCAAATGGGTCAACATGCGGGTGCCCTATCCGCTTGGCTTCTTCGCCAAGTACATCGACGGCCGCATCGATGATCCGAATGCGGGCTGGAAGGGCCGGGCGCTGTGGACGACCGACGGCAACCGCACGCCGTTCCACCGGGAAACCGGCAAGGGAACTTCACCCAAGGTGGTCAAGTTCCAGGTTCGCCCTGACCCGCTCGCGCACTGACAGCGCTCGCGGTGACAACGGCTTGGGCCGGGTTTTAGACCCGGCCCAACATGCCGCCCGGCGGCCGACGTGGCTTTGGTCGATTTGAATGAGCGCAGACTAAGCCATTCCGGTCAGATCGAGCCGCATCAATGTCTGCCCGCTTGGCAAAACGCCGCTTTCCGTGGGTGCAAGTCCTGCCCGGCAACCGCTCTGGTGGGAGGCAACCCGAGCGGCTGTGGAGGCGACGAAACAGCTGAAAGCCGTCGCAATGCGTGGCACCGATCGCTCGCCAAGTCCGTTTTACCCCAGATCGCGGCGGTTTGATGCACCGCCGGCCTCGATAAACGCATGGCGCACGCGGGTGATCGCCACACGCCGTTTATTTTCGTAACATCGCTCGGAACACGGGACCCGGCCAGCGACAGATATCCGAGGGCGCCCACTGCCGCGCCCTCGAATCGCGAGCTGATCAACAACGACCCCGGCTTTGGCGCGCGATACTCCGTGCAAATTAACGCGCTCACTGCCCGACGAAGATCGACTTCGGAATCATGCCGTGGATACCCTTGGTGCCGTCCACCACCTGCGTGATGTGGTAGTCGACTGCGACGCTCGCGATCATATAGGCCTCTTCGCGCGACAGGCTGGGGAAGCGCTGGGTGAGGAAAAGGATGGTCTCGCGCACAACGATTTTCATTGCCTCCTCGAGATTCGGATTGAGCCCCATCACCATCCAGTGGGTCGGTGTTTCAGCGCGCGGCCAGGTGAGTTTCATGTCCTTGCGCAGGATGAACTGGAACTTGCCGCGATTGCCGGTCTCGATGGCGGAAAGATCGACTTCGCCTTGGCCTTGGGCGGCATGAGCGTCGCCGACCGAGAACAGTGCGCCCGCCGCGTATACGGGCATGAACAGCGTGGTGCCGGCCACCAAGTCCTTGTTGTCGATGTTGCCGGTATGAACGCCCGGCGGGCTGCTGCTGATGCGCCCCATGGCGGGTGTGGGAGCAACCCCCATCACGCCGAAAAACGGACGGTCCGCTGGGACCACCACTCCGGGGGCAACGTATGCGGCCTTGGCTTTGCGATCGATCGGGATGATACGCTGGAAGACACCAGGGAATTCGTCCGGCAGGGTGCCTGCGTACGGCCGCTGACGGTTGTAGCCATAGTCGACCGCAAGGTTGATCTCCAGGATGCGAACCTCCAGTGTGTCGCCAGGCTGCGCGCCGTTAACGAAGATCGGGCCGGTAAGGACGTGTCCCGACGGGCCGCGATCCTTGACCTCGCGGTGGATGGCACGCTGGTATTCCGGCACGACGCTCGGTGGCACGGCGCCGGATTGATCAATCTCGGCTGGGTCGATTGAGGTCGCGGTCTCGATCGTGACGATGTCGCCGGAATTGATCGTCAGCACCGGTTTGAGCGCCGCGCTGAAATAACCGATGTGTACGGTCTGCGGGCTCGGCATCAGGGTATATTCCGCGCTGACC
Source organism: Xanthobacteraceae bacterium (assembly GCA_030037185.1). Next base: position 4,233 of record JASHRR010000653.1, read on the forward strand.
GCATCGTGCGGTGAAAAAACCGTCGTCACAACGCCGGTGATGAGGAGTGCTGCCGCGATCCTGGCTCGACCCTCGGCGGTCCTCGGTTCGATTGAGCGGCGCTGCTGAGCGCAAGCGCTCGACACGGGATGCGGGGCGCCATGCTTGAGCGCTGCACCTTGGGTGCGCGCCGCCGCAGGCGCCTCGATCGTTCCGGCGGATATTGCGGTGGCGCCAAGTGCTGGAGTTCGGAAAAAATCTTGGCGATTGGTGGTGGTTCGTCGATATGACATTCGCCCTCCCATCTCTCTGTCGCGCAAGGTTAACATTGGTCGGCGAAGCGATCCATCTTGGCCAGCCCGGGAATCGACCCCGAAGCCCGGCCAGCTTGCTGACAATACAGGTGGAAACAGCGAAATCGGCTGTCGTCTGCCGGGCCACCACGCGAGCAGCAGGAGGCAACTGACGCGGCGAGGCCAGTGTCAGGCTGCCCTT
>JASHRR010000654.1 GCA_030037185.1 Xanthobacteraceae bacterium
GCCGGCGACCCGCTGGATTGGTTGCGGTTCCGCTCTCAAGAATCGGATTGATGGCGGCGCCGAGATTGGCGCCAAGGACGAGCGCAAGAGCCGCAACCGGCGTGATGAATTGCGAATAAGCGAGCGACATGGTGAAGAGCACCACCGCGGCGCTCGAATGCGCGGCCCAGGTCAAAAGCGCTGCCAGCGCGACGCACAGAACAGGCTCTCCCGTGATTGCGGCCAGCAGGGCTCGAACGCTCGGGGCATTCTCGGCCGGCGTCAGCGAATCGAGCAGGATGTGCAGCGCCAGCAGCATCAACCCGAGGCCAATGGCCACGCGCCCGACGTCGCGCACCCAGGTCCGCCGTCCGCGATTGAACGCGATGAGCCCGGCCACAAAGAGGGCTGGTGCAGCCGCAGACATGTTGAAAGACAGCACTTGCACGATCACGGTGGTGCCGATATTGGCACCCAGCATGACGGCCAGCCCCGTGACCAGATCGAGATGGCCAGCCGCTGTGAATGAGGCGGTCATCAGTCCTGTAGCAGTGCTGCTCTGAAGTACGGCGGTGAGGCCAAGGCCCGCCAACAGGGCCGTCAACCGGTTTCCAAGCGCCAAGCCCAGCGTGCGCCTCAGGTCGCTGCCAAACGCGCGGATGACGCCACTGCGCACCATATGAAGGCCCCACAGCAGGAGGGCAACACCACCCATCAGGTCGAGCATCACCATACTTGCCATCCGCGCACCCGCCGTGTGGATTGGAAAACCGACATCTAGTCAGATACCCCGTCACCGCCAGGCCGATGTTTGGCAACGGTGCTGAACCGGCCATCCAACAAAACAGGAAAATCCAGCAGGTTCCGCGACCTAGCTCGGATTATCGAATTGCGTTCGGTGCACTTGCTTCAAGGCTTCGGTCTGTGTCGCGCCAACAGCGCACCGATTTGGCTGGCACCGCGCAGCCGATACGACGACGCAGCTAAGCGTCCTTGCGCTGAAGCAGGGTGCCAATAACAACGCAGCCGGAAGCATGGCTGGCGAGAGCCGGGCTCTCTCTTTCGCTGATCTTGACGGGAGGCCCGCGATATTGCTGCACGTCGGTTCGTCGGGCGCGCGTGTGAGACCGCCCAGATCACTGGCAATTTCATTGATCCCGCTTCGCGTTGAGCCGCGCATCGGAGAAGCGAGCAGGTGGGCCTGCCGGTTCGAGTGAGGGATCCTCGCTCGCGCCAGCTTTCGAAGGCCGCAAGAAGAGCAAGGCCGTCAGCGCCGCAAGGCAGAGGCAAGCGGAAATTACCACCGCTGCCAATCCGATCGCATCGAGCAGCAACCCGAACGTCAACGGAGCAACAGCTTGGGCGGCCCGCGCCGGTGCACCAACCAGGCCGGTGCGTTCGCCATAGGCGTGAGGCCCGAATATGGCAAGTGGAACCGTGCCTCTCGCAATTGTTAGAAGTCCATTGCCAGCCCCGTAAAAAACAGCGAACGGTACTGCACCGGCTGCGCCCATCAAGCCCAGAGCGGCTGCACCGATCGGATGCAGCGTCGCGGCTAGTCTCGCCGAGACCAGTGGATGGATACGGCGAAGGATCACGAACTCGAAGATCCTCGCGGCCACCTGTGCCGGACCCACGAGGGCAGAGGCCGCGATAGCTGTGAATGGCGTTGCTCCGGCCAATTCGAGCAGCCTTGGCAGGTGAGCGGCCATTGCCCCAGTCACGAACCATGCGGCGGCGAATACGAACGCGACGAGCAGCATCTCCCTTCGCGGTTCCCAGCCAACCGCAGGCGGAGCCGGGTAACGCCGGTGTGCCGGACGCGCGGGCAGCGGCACGAGGAACCGGTTCACCGGAAGGCCGACGAGAAGATTGAGCAGTGCCCAGACAAGACAAGTACCTCGCCAACCGGCCACATCGTCCAACAACGACGACAACGGCCAGCTCAGTGTCGACGCGAAGCCGGCGAGAAGCGTAATGCCGGTGATGGGGCCACGGGCGTCGGCACCATAAAGTGCGGCCAGGGTCGCAAATCCCGCATCATAGAGCCCGAGAGCCATGCCGATGCCGAGCATCATCCAGGCGCCGAACAGACCAACAGGTCCGCTTGCCCAGGCGAGCGCAGCGAGTCCGAAGGCGAGAACCACGTTCGAAAGTACGAGCACCCCTCGGCCGCCGTGGCGATCGATCATCCGGCCCACCATCGGACCAGCGATCGCAGCAATCAGCAGCGCCGCGGAGAAAGCAGCAAACACCGAGGAGGATGGAACTCCCAGGGCTGCGCTGATCGGGAGGGCCAAGACGGCGGGAAGATAATAGCTCGATGCCCAGGCGAGGGTCTGGGAGGTGCCAAGGGCTGCGACCACGACTAGCCGTGGACGCGAGAGCGGCGTGTGGCCGGTATTTTCCGACACAGCAGTTCAGCTCCTCGTGGTGCTGCCATTGGCCGCACGGCAGGGCGGCGCTGCATGAGCACGCTGCCCACCAAGCGCCCGAATCAGCGTAGTTTGCGCGAGGTCGTAAGGCCATCGATGTATTCGCCCGCGAGTCAGGAGGCTGTTGTCAGAGACGACTCGTCGGAAAGTGGGCCATCATCTTCGGATTTCCGACCGAACTGCTCAAGACTGTCTGCGGCGTTCGAACCGGCTCTCCTCGAAGCGGATCTTATGTGGTCCCCTGCAGGCCGGGGCGAAAACCAATTCGCCGAGGCTGGCTTCGCGCCGGGCTGACTTGTCAGATTCACCGCCCCCTGCGGAAGACTCAGCGGCAAAATTTATCACCGACACGCCGCGGGTGGACAACCGCTCAGTCCGCGGCGGGGTGGGCCGGCGGCCGGTGACGAACTTGATGAAGATTCCTCAGACCAGCCTGTTACCCAAGCCAAGCCGCTTGCTTTGCGGTAGACCTGCTGTCGAAAAAATCACTTCGTCTTCGGGCGCACCACATCGGTCGGGGATTGCGTCCTCGGGATCGCCTGGCCCGGAAGATAGAGCGCGATTGGTCGGATCTCGTAAACGGCGCTCGGATTGGCGCGGCGCAATTCGCGCACGGCCTCGACCGCCGCGTCATCGCCGGCGCAATCCAGGACATAGAGACCGAGCAGCTGTTCCTTGGTCTCGGCGAACGGACCGTCGATGACGACGCCGTTGCCCGGTCCACGCAAGGTGCGCGCCCGGCTGGTGGCGCCGAGGCGCGCGGCAGGCCCGAGCCGACCCTCCTGGTTGAGGCGCTGATGCGCCTTCTGCAGGCTGCACATGACGCTATCGTCCTCCTGCTTGGTCCACGACACGACGTCCGCTTCCACGTGATAGGCGAGGATGGCATAAAGCATCGCGCGTTTCTCCTTGAAGACCCTGGTTTGTCTGTCGGAGGACGAACTGCCACAGCGGCTTCCGACAATTTATCACACCGCTGTTTGGGTCCGTGCACATGAGGAAACGCGCCTGAAACAAAGTTACCTCGGCGGCTGCTTGAACGCGGCGCAAGAGGCTTGCGGCGGAGGGCCGCAACGCCGGCAACCTGCGCACCGCAAGATGCGGAAAAGTGGGCAGCGGTTTTTCGAAACACCCGCGCAACAAAAGTATCATTCAGCAGACCACCGCTGACCGTCAGGCAACGCCGCGAGACGCCAATCGCGCGGACAGCGCTGCGCCGTCGCGGACCGGCGATCGGCACGAGGCCGTCGCGCAGAGGAGTGGGGTCGCGCGCCACCGTCATGCCGGCTGCCGCTTGAGCAGTTCAGGCATCCTGCAAGTTTTATCCGCAAGGATGGCCACCCCCCCGCTTCATTCCTCCGGCTGGTCCAGCCGACCATGGCGGCTCGTCCGCTTTCGACAGTTCACCAGCGGTTTGCTCGCGCTCGCCGCGCTCACTCACACCTATCGAATTTCTTGTTCGACTTTTCCGTAA
>JASHRR010000655.1 GCA_030037185.1 Xanthobacteraceae bacterium
TCCCACACTCGGTCCAGTATTGAGCGGGTGGATCGCTGAGAGCTTTTCCGGGCGGGGGATATTCTATATCAGCGTCGTGGTCGGCGCGATAATGCTGATCGCGGTACCGTTTCTCGTAAACATCGACAAGGCCGATCTCAGCCTCCTGAGGGGAGCAGATTACTTGGGCATCGCCCTGATGGCCGTTTCGCTCGGTAATCTCGATTATGTTCTACAAGAGGGATATCGCTGGGACTGGTTCAACGACAAGACGATCACGACATGCGCTCTGGTCTCTGCGGTCTCGGGAATCGCCTTCGTAATCCGGACCCTTAAACATGCGCAGCCGATCATCGATTTGCGGGCGCTTAGGAACCGCAATTTCTGCCTCGGCTGCTTGTTCTCGGTCGTGACCGGGATTGGCATCGTCGGCGTGTTCCAGTTGACTGTCTTATTTCTCGGACGTGTTCGTGGTTTTATTGCCTGGCAGAACAGCGACACGATCCTTTGGGCCGGTTTGTTTCAGCTCTCGGCGATTCCGCTCTACGTTGCCATAAACAGGCACCTGGATTTGCGATGGCTTTTGGTGTTCGGCCTCGCCTGTTTCAGTATTTCGCTATGGCTGTTCACGCCTATCATGAATCAATGGCAGTGGCAGGAGATGCTGGTACCGTTGGCGCTGCGCGGCGTTGCCGTGGCTTTCGCGCTCCCAGCAATCACAACGCTCGCGCTTGGCGGCCTCGCACCCGACCGCGTTGCATCGGCCAGCGGCCTGTTCGCTTTAACGCGAAGCTTGGGCGGCGTCATCGGAATAACGGGGTGCGGCATCGTGCTCAACGATCGAACCAATTTGCATTTCTTGCGTATCGCCGAGCGCCTGACCGCGACCAACTCTGCTTTGACCGATCGTTTGAATGCAATGACGATGCACTATGCGCAGACTCTCGGCAATCTAGTGAGCGGCCAGGGCGCGGCGTTAAAGAAGCTATGGCTGCTCACGTTCCGAGAGGCGCAAGTCGAAGCCTTCGCCGATGCCTATCTGGTCGTCGCGGTGTGCTTGGCGCTCTCGATCATGATCGTCCCACTCTTCAGGGACATTCGGGTTCGCTCCGCCGAATAGTTAGCGCGGAATAATAATACGCGCGCGAGGGCGGCGGCGCACACCGCGCCGGTCGAGCCAGTTGTCAGGACCGGCGTCGAACTGGCGATGCGCGGGCAGCTTCCAAGGCTCGGACCCTTGTGTTTCAAAGCTGCCAACGATCCCAGCCCGCGGGCAGCCGGATGCGTTGCGCCTTACGCCGGCGCCGATCCCTTCTGTCTGGCACTCAACCGGCGGTGGGCGCGGCGCAGCCTACCGAGCGCCTTGCGAAGCTTGCGTGGCGCCGTTTGCTCGAGCGGAACCCCATCGAAGGCGGTAACGAGCATCGAGACGCCCAGGTCAATGCCGAGCGTCATGTTGCTTGCAAGCAATAGCGCGGGACGGGCGCATTTAAACTGCCCCGAATCATCCACTCGGTCGCCGTCGCGCCACCTGCGAGCTGCAAGCGGGCGCATCAGGCAATTCACCGCCGCGCATTTCGCCCATTTTGGGCACCTTTACCACCCGATCAGCGAATGCGGTTGCTTGACCGACGCAATAAATGCCGGCCTCGCGAACGAATTTCTTCTTTTGGCTTGGGAAAACCCCACTTTCGACCAGCCTTGCGGTGTTTGAAGCAGGTTCGAAGGGCACCGCCGAGGCGAGTGGCACAATCGAGAACCGCATGGGCTGGCAGATCGGCAAGCCACTCGGTGTGTCGTCTTCATCTTCACGGTAAGGCGTTGCAGGTCGGCCTTGCGAATGAATTTCTTCGAGATGGCGTGTTCGGCTTTCTCGGCGTCCAACAGTCGGTTCCACAGGAATTGCAGCGATCGGGCCAATCGATTGAGATGGTCGGCTTGTTTGGCGGTTGGGTAAGCCGGGCCTTGAATTCGCGAATAAACATATGAAGGGGTTTACCACGAATGTAAATAGTTGCGATCTGGTCTCCGGCCGCGGACCCACGTCATACGATGCGGCATACCTACGATCCACGTCGGCCCCTTGGCCTGTCACTCTTGCGATTGTCGACCGGCTCCGTCGGGGCTGCGGACCCACCCCGGCAAACGGAATTTGCGGCCGAACATGAAACCTTTCGGCCGACGAAACGAACCTCACTTTGAACCGTGATGGAGACGCCGCAGACGGTGCGGCACCGCATGCAGCAATTCCCCCTGATCACCGGGAGGCAATCCGCATGCTTTAAGCAGATGACGGTTTGTGTTGCCTTGAAAGTGGCGACCTGCAACCGAGGGCAAAACAGTGACCACTATTCCCGAGGTCGTCGATACTTTGGTAAGCCGCGCTTCACCGGTGCGGCCACTACGGCCGCCATTCCAGCGCGCCTTGCTCTGGCTCGCATTGGCCGCTGCCCTCCTGGGACTAATCTCTATTGAGCACGGTGTGCGCGGTGACTTGGCGGAGCGTCTTCGCCAACCGGGGTTCGCAGCCGGGCTAGCGGCGGCGGTTATTACTGGAATCCTTTCGGCCATCGCCGCTT
>JASHRR010000656.1 GCA_030037185.1 Xanthobacteraceae bacterium
CGCGCATCGGCGAACCGGCCCAGCATCTCCCTTTGCCGCAGGCAATAAGCCGGCGGATGAGGGTGTGTGCGAGAACAACCTAACCTTTTCGACTGCCACATTCCGGTAGCCGAGACGCCGGGGTTTTGAACGAAACGCCCCAACGCCTGCGTGTTTGTCGTCTACGGTCCGTGCAGGCGAGCCGGCCTTAGGTGCCGCTCGCGACTTCTCGGCGTTCATTATCCCCACAACCGCGCCTGCGCTTCCTGTGCGGCGTCCTCCATAGTCATGAACACCGCGCCTTCGCGGGCGAGCAAATCGATAAGCTCTTCGAGCGCCAGCATGCGATAGCCGCGGCCGATCACATAAGGGTGCATGGTGTACGTGAGAACGCCCCAGTCGACCGACTTTTTCAGGTAACGGAATTCATCGATCCAATTGCCCATCACAGTGCGGGCCGATTGCAGGCCGGGCAGGACCATTCGTGGTGTGTGAACGAACTCGAAATGCGGGTAGTCGTCGAGCGACCAGCTGATAGGCATTTCCAGGAGCGACAGCTCCGCGCCGAATTTGTAGGGCTTGCCGAGCTCGGCGACGTCGCCCCGGCGTACCCGATAGGGCAAATAGTCCGCGCCCATCAGGCTCGAATCATAGATAAAGCCGTGCCGGACCAGGAGATCGATAGTATTGTGGCTCAGGTCCCAGGACGGCGAGCGGTAACCGCGCGCCTTGCGGCCAGTAAGGCGCAGAATGGCCTGGTTCGCGCGCTCCATGTCAGCCTCCTCCGCCTCGCGCTCCTGATCAGCCGGCGGCACGTGGGCCCAGCTGTGATGGGCGATCTCATGGCTCGCCTTCACTACCGCCTCGCATTCGCGCGGGTAGGTCTCGATGGTGAAGCCAGGCGTGAACCAGGTTGACTGGATGCCACGCGATTGAAGAAGCGCCAGGATGCGCGACGCCGCGCGCGCTCCAAACTCACCGCGCGACAGCGGCGTCGGCGTGGTCAAGCCGCGGGCGACGAACCCCGACATCGTATCGAAATCGAAGGTGAGGCAGACGATGTGACGAGGCATGGCGATCCCTCCGGCAATTCCAACTCGGCTTACAACACATCAAACCTGACCCAATGATCAGCAGCTGACATCCGGATTCGCGGCGCTTCCTGATGGTTGTCCTTTGCCAGGTTCGCGTCGTTGCCGCCTTGGTTGCGGCTACCTGCATTTTTCCTGGTGTTGGCGCAGCAAGGTGCTTATTTCAGGGCGCACAGCGAGCAGGGCGGCCTGATCCGAACCGCTGAACCCCGGTGCCCATCCGGACTTGCCTCGATGACACCGTCCGATGGCTGCTTGTCCGGCGCAGACTTCAATGGATTTCCCCTCCCTAATCTTGCTCAGGCTGTCTGAGCGATGTGGTTTCGCGAAACTAGAGTTTGTGGCAATCTCGCGAGAAGGCCACGGAGGACAATCGATGCGGCTCTCTTCATGCATTCCGGCGCTTCGTTTTTGTATTCTCGTTCTCGCCCTCTCGCTTGCTGTCGCGCTCAACGCGACAGCCGCAACTAAAGCCGTGAAGTTCGGAAAGCTGTGGGACGGACACAGTACAATTGCCAATGCCGTCGTCATAGTCGAGAACGACAAAATTCAAAGTGTCGCCGCGAGCGGGACAGTTCCAGCGGGAATCGAGATCATCGATCTCGGCCGCTACACCGGCATACCGGGAATGATCGATTCGCATACGCATATGACCTACTATTGGGATCCAGCGTCTGGCACGGATCCACGGCGCCAGCCGCCGAGGCACGCTGCGGTGACGGTTTTTCTGTCACAGGCAAACGCAATAAAGACGCTGGGAGCGGGTGTCACCACGGTACGCGATTTGACTGGCTTTGGCGGTGCGGACATCGCCATGCGTGACCTCATCGACATGGGGGCCATGGTCGGCCCGCGCATGTTCGTGTCGGGACCCGGACTCCGGAACACGGTCATCCGACGGCCAGGTGTGACGGATACTCCGGCGCAAGCGGCCAAAGAGGCCAAGGCAGTGCTTGATGCCGGCGCCGACTGGGTGAAGGTCTACGGCTCCACGGGAGGAGGCGACGACGTCAGCGGCGATCAGACCGTCTCTTTCGAGGAAATGAAGGCGATCATCGACACTGCACACTCGGCGGGCCACAAGGTCGCCATCCACTCCTACGGTCCTGATGCCGCACGCGACGCGATCCGTGCGGGCACCGATACGCTTGAGCACGCAACCGACCTTGACGATGCGACAATCGCTGAACTCGTGCGCAAAAAAATCTGGTACGTCCCGACCATCAATCACAATCAGCATTATGTCGACCGCTCAGACGACGCATACAAATTCTCCGCCCAGGCGAAAGAGAATCTCCGCAATTACATCGAGCGCAATTTCTTGACGGCGCAAAAGGCATACAGGGCCGGCGCGCGGATGGTCGTGGGTTCCGACGCAGTGTACACCGGATTTGGTGCTAACATGCAGGAGCTGCGCTGGTTCGTGAAGCTCGGCATGTCCAACGAGCAAGCGCTCCAATCGGCAACCGTACTACCGGCGGAGATGCTCGGGGTGGAGAAGTTTCTGGGTTCGGTCGCGCCAGGCTATGTCGCCGATAT
>JASHRR010000657.1 GCA_030037185.1 Xanthobacteraceae bacterium
CCAAGCTGTTCGATGAGCAGGATGAGGCGGTGAAGTGGATGATCGAAAGCGTCATCCGCGAGGCACACAAGGCTGACGCCAAGGTCGGGCTGTGCGGCGAAGCGCCGAGCAACCACCCCGAATTCGCCGAGTTCCTGGTCGGGTGCGGCATTGATTCGATCTCCGTGAGTCCCGATAGCTTCATGAGTGTGAAAAGCCATGTCGCCGCGGCAGAAGCGCCCTCGATACACCGACTTTCGCAAAGGTTATGACAGTTGGAAGCTCAAGATCGAATCTCAGGCCTGCTTGGAGCGTCTGGGCGTTCGGGATCTTGATCCGCGGACCGCTGTCGATCTGGCTCGTGATGTGACGGTGGTCAGTAGCCTCGGGCTATGGACTGGTATCGTTTACCAAACCGGTGTTGGCGCCGGCGGACAGGTGCTTGCAGCTCGGATCTGAGGAAAGTGGTGGCAACTTATGGCGGTTGCTTCTGACGCTCGCGGAGAGATGCTGCCGATGTGTTCGATTGCTGCGCGCATACTCAGCAGATACGTGGCAGCGGATCGTCTTCCAGTTCCTCCAGGAGCCTTTCACCGCCGATTTCTGTGTGCAACACAACCTCGGCGCCAGGTCCTGCCACCTCTCCGATGAGCGCCGCCGATTCGCCCCCAGGCAGCGCATGCCATATATCCAAGGCCCGTTGTGCGTCCTCGGGCGAGATCGTGCCAACCACGCGCCCCTCGCAAGCCAGATAGAGCGGGTCGTAGCCCAGCATGTCGCACACGGCACGCACCTGCGGATGAACCGGAATAGCCGTCTCCTTGAGGTGCACCGTCATTTTGCTGGCACGCGCGATGTCATGCATAACGGTAGCCAAGCCACCGCGAGTCGGGTCTCGCAGGAAGCGTAGACCTGGCACGTCCCACAACGCCCGCGCCAGAGGAAGAACGCTGGCCGCATCGGAGTCCAAATTACCTTTCAGATCGAACTCCTCACGTGCCAAGAGCACGGCCGTGCCGTGATCGCCGACGGGGCCACTCACCATTACGACGTCACCGGGACGGATGTGATGCAGGCCGAGCCGCAGCCCCGGCTGACGGATTCCGACACCGGTGGTCCCGACATAGAGTCCGCCGCCCTCGCCGCGGCGTAGAACCTTGGTGTCGCCTGCCGCGACCCGCACGCCGCACGTCTTGGCCGCGCGGGCCATGCTGGCGATCAGGCTGTCAAGTTGAGAAAACTCCATTCCCTCCTCGATGAACACATTGAGAGCGAGATAGATCGGCGTGGCCCCTGCAACTGCAAGGTCATTCACCGTTCCGGTGATGGCGAGGGAACCGATATCTCCACCCGGGAATTCAAGCGGGTGCACTGTAAAGCCGTCTGTGGTGATCAGGACGTCTCCAGGCGGCATCGGCAGGTGGGTTGCATCGGCGTTGAGGTCGAGCTGCGGGTTTGACAGATGCCGCGCAAAAATCTCCTCGATCAGGGCCCGCATGAAGCGGCCGCCGTTGCCGTATGCAAGGGTTACAAATTTATCTTCGATCATGTGCGCTCGCTTCAACGATCTGCCCAAAGCTGAGGCCGGCATCATTGCAAGGCAGTGCTTCCGGGAGGAAAACGCAAAAGCCTTCACGTTGGGCCCCTGACAACACACCCTCGCTAAGCACGCGATTTTGGAATACGCCGCCAGTCAAACCCAGGCGACACACGCCGTATTCCTGGCGTACCGTCCTGGCCTGGGCCAGCACCAGTTCAACAAGCGTGGCATGGAATATCGCAGCCCGGGCGGATGCGCTGCATTTAGAATCGCGCATGCAATCGATGAGTGGGCTCCAGTCGCTCTCCCAAACGCCATCCGCGCGACGGGCTAGGGGCAGTGCGATCGGTTCGGCCTCTCCGGCCAAGGTTGACTCAAGACGGCTTGCTGCCTGCCCCTCGTAACTCACGCAGGAGACGAGGCCGAGTAGGGCGGCGGCACCGTCGAACAATCGGCCAATCGACGAGGTCGGCGGACAATTGAGTTTGCGCGTCCAGGCGTGACGCAACACGGCTGTGTCGTGCTCACAATCTTGCCAGTCGATTCGAGCCTCCCAGCACAACGCGAGTGCGCTGCGCCAGGGCTCGCGGGCGGCACGGTCGCCGCCAAGAAGCGCGAACGGCCGAATGGTCGCGACGCGGCGCCACCGGCCTGGCCGCCCGAGCAGCGCCTCGCCGCCCCAGATCATTCCGTCTCGACCAAAGCCCGCGCCATCCCAAGTGAAAACCAGCCACTCGGCATTGTGATCGAATTCTCCGGCCAACGCCGATGCGTGGGCCTCGTGGTGATAAATCTTGAGAACGGGCATTCGAAGACGCGGGGCAAGACGCGTCGTCGCGTAACCCGGATGAGCGTCACACAGCACCATCTCGGCGCGTATGCCGTAGAGCTTCTGCAAGTCAGCCGCGACTGCCTTGAGCAATTCCAGGCCACGGCGTGTATCCATATCGGCGAGATGCGGTGAAACAACCACACGTTTACCCCAACCGAGCGCCACTGTAGTCTTGAGGTGGCCACCCAAGGCCAACAGCGGTCTTGCCAGACGGTATGGCAATTCGATCTCGGTCGGCGCGTTACCGCGCCCCAGCCGTATCGGTCTCGGCTTGTCGGCGATGACGCGATAGACGGGGTCATCCGCTGGGCGGACAATAGGGCGATTGTGATGCAGAAATGCGTCGGCGACCGCCGCTAGGCGCGTCTCAGCCATCGCATTGTCGGTCAAGACCGGCTCGCCGCTGACGTTGCCGGAGGTTACCACAAGCGGAGCGCCGAAATCTTCGAGCAGCAAATGGTGAAGCGGACTGTAGGGAAGCATCGCGCCGATTTCGGCAGTGTCGGGGGCGATCTCAGGGGCGAGATCGCAGCCGGCGTCCTTGGGCACCAGCACGATCGGACGTATCGGATCGCACAGCATGGCTTCGTGGACCGGGCCCAGGACTGTAGCACGGCGAAGCGCAGCAAGATCGCGGTCGCGCGGGAACATGACCGCCAGCGGTTTGTTGGGGCGTTTCTTGCGGGCGCGCAACGCGATGATCGCACCGGAATTCGCGGCGTCACAAACGAGATGATAGCCACCGACACCCTTCACGGCGACGATGTTGCCAGCTCGCAGGCTCGACACCGCGGCACAAAGGGCATCCGTTCCGAATCCCAGGCCTATTTCCAACGTGCGCAGCTCAATACCGGGGCCGCAACGAGGACAGGCCAGCGGCTCGGCGTGGAACCGGCGGTCGGATGGATCGGCGTATTCGCTCCTGCATTGCGGACAAAGAGAGAAGCCTGCCATCGACGTATTGGCACGGTCATAGGGCATGCGTTCAATCAAGGTGTAGCGCGGACCGCATTGCGTGCAGTTGATGAAGGGATAGCGAAAGCGGCGATCCCGCGGATTGCTCAGTTCGCCAAGGCATGCGTCGCACACGAAATGGTCCGGCGGCAGATGAATATGCTCCGAGAACGCTGCCTCACTGGCGCGGATTTGAAAATCCGTCATCGGTTCTGGCGCAACTGTCTGTTCGAAGAGAACTGTCGGCCGCGCCAAGGGCGGCGCTTCGGTGACGAGGGCGTGGCGGAAGCGGTGCACCAATTCAGGGGTGCCTTGCGCGAGCACCTCGACTTCGCCGGCGCGGTTTCTGACCCAGCCGCTGAGGCCCCAGTGTTGGGCGACCCGATAGACAAAAGGACGAAACCCGACGCCCTGGACCCGACCGCCCAGGACCAGTTTTCGCGCGACCCGCGCCGTCACGGCCTTTCCGGCAGCGCGTGGGTCGCTGGTTGGAGGCAAGATGTGCGATCCCGCTATCCGTCGGCGCGGACCGGTTGACGCGCCGTCCGTATTCCGCTCGACCACCAAATACGGCAGGCCCCCTCATCCGATACCATGCATGGTCCAACCGGCGAGCGTGGCGTGCAGGCACTGCCATAAAGCACGCACTGGTCAGGATAGAGGCGGCCGAGCACGACCCGTGCGCAATCGCAGCCGGGCGGCATCTGTCCGGCACGCTTGCGCATGGCGTCGTTGAACGAGGGATAGAGCCGTGCCGCATCATGCGCAGCGAATTCCTGCCGCAGAGCGTAGCCGGATGCCGGGATGATGCCGATCCCGCGCCAGCTGGCATCAACCACCTCCATAATGGCATTGAGCTCGCGCTTCGCGCTGTGATTGCCGCCGGCCCGGACCACCTCAGGATAGCAATTATCGAGAAAACAGCACCCTTCCACGAGTTGGCGCAACACTGAATAGAGCGCCGCCACCAGGCTCTCCGCGGTAAATCCTGCGACCGCCGTGGGCATGCCGTGCCGTTCGGGCACGAAAGCCCATTCCTCGGGACCCATAACGGTCGATACGTGACCGGGGGCGATGAGGGCATCGAAACCGGCCGCCCCCGATTCGAGAAGCATGGCAACGGCCGGCCATGTCCGTCGCCCGGCCAGCAGCACGGACAGATTATCCGGCACACCCTCGGCCAGCATGGCGGCGACCGGAGCGGTGGTGGTCTCGAACCCGGCGGCAAAGAAAACGACGCAACGGTCAGGATTTTCTTGTGCGACACGCACCACCTGGAGCGGAGAGGCGACCGGCACAATGTCGGCGCCCGCGGCGCGCGCCTGCTCGAGAGTGCGGATTTCGCCTTTGCGGACGTTCACCGGCACGCGCAGCATGTCGCCGAAAGCGGCCAGAATGACTCTTTGCGACATCGCGAGCTGGATAGCCTGGTAAATGATCTCCTCCGGGCAGATGCAAACCGGACACCCGGGTCCCGGGATCAGCTCGATTTCGTCCGGCAGCGCCTTCCGTAGGCCGGTCATCGCAATCGTTCGCTCATGACCGCCGCAGACGTTCATGACCTTGTAACGGCGCGAAAGGTTCAACGCTCGAAGGCGCTCAAGCCATTGCACGGAGGTGGCGCCCATGATGAGCCTCCCGAGGTTCACGTGCGGCTTCTTGCCGAATGCTTGCGACCTCGCTGCGCAACCATGCATGCGAGGGCGCGACACGTGTCGATCTCAACCTGCAACAGCAAAAGCTCGTCACCGCCGATGAGGTCGGTGGTGCCGATCGCCGCAAGCCTTGCAGAAAACGCGGTCGGCGGCCGCGACGGCCGGCGCACCGCATCCGCGGCGGCCGACGCGTAGCTTGGTCTGTTCGATTTCAAGCCGTGAGTCCTCTGCTGCCGCGCTGAGACAGGCTCGCGCGGAGACACTCTGCTATGCCGATGCGAACTTGCCGCACCTGGGGCGTCCGGCGGTCGCGCTATATCCCCAATTTGGGAGATAAGGTCTTGGCAGACCGGGAATTCATGCATGGCGGTCCGCCTCATCGGCGGCGAGGGCTTGGTCAAGGAGCTCCCAAGCCGAACGCGCTTGTTGCGGCGTCATTTTTTGAATCGCGTAGCCGACGTGGACCAAGACGAAATCGCCACTTGCGATCGGCTCATCTTGCAGCAGGAACAAACTGACCTCTCGCTCAACACCCTGAGCGGAACACCGGGCGCGAAAGCCGTCAACAGCCATGACTTCCATGGGAATGCCGAGGCACATGGCCTTGCTCCAATCGTTGTGAATTTATTCAAATCAAAGCTACGGTCTTGCGGCGTTGATTCATGTCGACGGTGCCGGGTGATGGCCCAATACTATACCCAGACTGCCTTGTAACCATATTTGATTGCTTTCGGCCCTTCGGCGTCGTTTTGAAACTTCAAGCTTGTGCCGGCGACGCGGCACCTGCGCGCTGGCCACCCGACTGTCGTCGCCCCCGGTGTGGATATGAGTTTGCCGGAACCTCCGCGCCGAAGCCCCGCCTTTAGGCCTGATCTATGAACATTTCGCCCCGATCAGCCCCAGGCAATGACGATTTTCAGCGGCAATCGCCAGGGTCGGATGCAGGAACAGGCCAACCTCGGTGCCATTTCCCACCGGGCCCAGGCCGCGAGTGCGCCGGCCATGGCGCTATAGCTCAGTTCGGTGGTATCTTGGATTGGCGGCGACGTCACGCTCGGCTACCCGGTCCGCAATTTCCTTTCCGCAGTGCTCGTGAAGCTCTCTAACCGTCACGGTGCACCGGACCTCGTCCCAATGTGGCTGGCTTTGACGTCGGGACATATAGATGCGGCTGACGAATCACCGCCGTCAGCGAATCTCAATCGGCGCCGCCATGCCCGCCGGCCAGGAAACTCGGTGCGGGTTCCCGGCCCCGAGAATGGCGCGTATCTTGATTGAGCGCCGCTGCCAGTCGAGCAACCACGCCCAAAAGGGGTTTGCTTTGGGCGAGGGGAGGGCCGGGTGGCCCGGGTAGCTATTGGGATCGATCAGCTCGACAGGCTTGATCGGGTAGGCGTGGTCAGCGCGCTAAGTGCCGACCCGGCGAAAACCTTTTCGCCGAAGCGATCCGCCGTCGAGCGAACTAGCTTTTGGCGATCCGCGAGCCCGTCAAGGGGTTCGTGCAGCTGGCGGCCGCCTGATTGCCGAGTAGGCGATCTCGGCGCGCACCCGACCGACAACCTGGGCGACGCCATGGGCAACCGGCGGCGACAGCGGAGCGCCTGGCATGAATGACGCACCCTCGATAGTGTAAATGATGCATCGGTGCGGCAATTGACCAAGCGAGCGGGCGAGCTCGACGGCCGTCGCCGGGCCGAAGGCATGGGTCGAGAGTCCCAACGCCACCTCCTCCGGCACCGGCGCGGCACTCACATCAAAGCGACGAACCGTGCCCGGCGGCGTGCCCGAGGCGCATGCGTCGATCAGGAAAACGGACGCCGCCCCGTCCATTTGCGCAACCAGCGCCGTCGCCTCGCCCCCATGTTCGATGACCTCGACATCCTGGACCAACAGCTCCGAAAGCTTCCGCGCCACTGCCGGCCCGGCTCCATCATCACCGCGATCTGGATTGCCGATCCCGAGAACGATGCAGCGAGGATAATCATTCGCCATGGTCAACCGCGATCGATCTCAAGCCGAAGGAAATGTGCCGCGCAGGAGATGCATGGGTCGTGGTTGCGCACCGTCTGCTCGCAGCGGTGGCGCAGTTTGTCGTCCGGCAGATCGAGGAAACGTTCGACGAAACTCTTAAGGTCCTCCTCGATGCTCAACTGATTCTGTGCGGTCGGCGGTACAATTTTCGCCTCCGCGATGGTACCGTCCGCTTCCAAGCGATAGCGGTGATAGAGGAGGCCGCGTGGCGCCTCGGTCGCGGCGTAGCCGATGGCGGCGCGCGGCTCGGTCGTGACAGCTGGCTGCCCCGGCTCCTCGTAGGCGGCGATAATTCTTAGCGCCTCGTCGCAGGCGTAAAGCACCTCGACTGCGCGTATGACAATGCTGCGATAGGGGTTGGTGCAGGTGGCGCCGAGGCCGGCGTTCCGCGCCGCGTCGCGCGCGACCGGGGACAGCCGATCGAAATTCAAGTTGTAGCGGGCGAGCGGCCCGCACAGGTAGGACCCGCGTGTCCGGATCCGCGAACACAGGGCGGTCGAGCGCTCCACGTGACTTTCCTCGAAATGATCGTCATAGGCGCTCGGCAGAATGTCGAGCCCGCGATTCGAGACGATATGACCTTCGTTGAAAGGGTATTCATTGGCGTGCCGCAAGGCGACGAATTCGTAATCGCGCTCGCGATCAGGGAAATCGAACGAGGCGGTCCAGCGCACGGTCTCAAGCGCCGCGTCGCGCGCCCATGTCAGTCGCTCGGCAAGCGGCGCAAGCTCGCGCCGGCGCGGTGTGCGGTAGAATCCGCCGAGGCGGATGTTGATCGGATGGATTTCGCGCCCGCCAATCAGGCTGATGATTTCGTTGCCG
>JASHRR010000658.1 GCA_030037185.1 Xanthobacteraceae bacterium
GCGGCAGCAGAATATTTCGGAGTCGACCGCCCAAAAGATCGACTCGGAAATCCGGCGGCTGGTCGAGGCCGGCCATAACGAGGCGGACGTCATCCTCAAGGCCAAGCGCGACGAATTGGAGGTCCTTGCCAAGGCTCTGCTCGAGTTCGAGACGCTGTCGGGAGACGAGATTAAGGATCTGCTCAATGGCAAACGGCCCCGTCGCGAGTCGGTGATCGAACCGCCGACGCCGCGCTCGTCGGCAGTTCCGAACGCCGGCAAGCCGCGCCCGCGGCCCGAGACCGGAGGGATGGAGCCCCAGCCTCAGGCATAGGCCGGCGGTAGCAGATTTTCGCTTTCGTCTGCAGTGGCCGGGGCATGTCCCCGGCCACTTCGTTTGCGAGGCCATGCTCGGGAGTGATGGCTCGGAGCCTGGTCAGCGCCGCCGCTAATGCCGAACCCAGGCGATGCCCCTGCTATGCAGGAGGCTCGGCTCGAAGCGGGAGGATGGCTTTATCGGAGCGGCCGCTCGCCAGAACAGGCTTTGCCGACCACACCAAGGTCACGATCAGCCCCATCATCGCGACCACGCTCGCCGACAGGGCGACGACGGCCCACCAGCCCGCCGCATTCCACATCAGGCCTGCCGCCAGGCCGCCGACGCTGCCACCGATATAGAAAGAGCTGACATAGAGCCCGATCGCGGAGGAGCGCCCCTGATGAACGCTCGCCGTGACATAACCCGTCGAGGTCGCCTGGCACAGCATCCCGCACCCGGCGCAGAGGCAAAGGCCGATCAGGATCAGTGCCAGCGACGACGCCAGCAGCAGCGCGAGGCCCACCAGCCAGGCAGCAATCACGCCGATCATCAGCGTGCGCCGGCCGTAGCGCATGACGGCCCGTCCGGTGAAGGGCGTCGCTGCGGCACCGACCAGGTAGGTGAAAAACACCGCGCCCAGCAGGGACGCCGTAAAATTGTAGGGCGGCGCTGCGAGGCGGAAGCTCACATAGGTGAAAATCGCGATGAAGTTGAACAGCACCCCGAAGCCGACCGCGCAGGTCGCCATCAGCTGCAGATTGCCGAGATGGCGCAGCATCTGCCGCCCTGAGGCCAAAAATCCCCGCGAGCGTATGAAGCGCTTCTCGGTTGGCAGCCTCAATGCCACCAGGATGGCGCCGGCAAGCCCAATGGCTGCAATCGCCAGAAACGCATAACGCCAGCCCGCCGCATCGCCGACGATGCCCGGGATGAAGCGGCCGCAGAAGCCGCCGACACTCGATGCAGAAACATAAAGCCCCGCAACACCCGCCGCCTCGGCGGGCGGCCACTCGTCGCCCACATAGGCCAGCACGACCGTAAAGATCGGCGGCAGCAGCAGCCCCTCGATGAAGCGCCAGAAGATGAGGGTTCCCGGCGTCGTCGCCATCGTCGCCATCACGACCGGCACCGTGACGGCAAACATCGCCGTGGTGATCAGACGTTTGCGTCCGAGGACGTCGGCGACCGCACCGGTGAACGGCGCCGTCAAGGCGATGGCGAGCGTACTGGCCGTGATCATGGCGCTGATTTGCGCGGCCCCGACGCCGAACTCGCGGGCGAGCTCAGGCAGCAATGGCTGGGGCGCGTAAAGGTGGAGGAAGGTCGAGAATCCCGCGGCGGCGACGGCAAGGCGACGAAAGTCGATGGACATGCGGCCTTAATTAACGGCGGCTGCGCAAACCACAACGCACGATCACGGTCAGCGGATGTGCGCAAAGCGCATCTCGCGATCACGCCATAAGCTTGCGGGCGCGCGCCAAGGTGCATTGCGGAGCGCCGGAGGCATCGATCGGCTCCCAGTCATTGTGCCCGACCGCATAGTGCTCCTGAGCACGCACAATCGCGCTGTCGGCATCCGACGCGTCTCCTCGCCTGGCGCCGACGCGGGCGATGCGGGTTGCCATATCGGCAACGAGAAAGAGCCCGTGAAATGCGACACCTCGCGCGGCCTCGCGTAATGCGTCGCGCTCGCGCGGTTGCGCAAATACCGCATCGACGATGGCCGAGTGACCGGCGGCAATGACTCTGGCCGCCTTTTCGAGAAGCGTGGCATAGACGCGCGCCGACTTCTCGGCAGTATAGGCTTCTTTCGGCAGACGCTCATCTTCGCGGCGTCCTTCGAGCGCCTTGCGCTCGACATCGGAGCGCAGCACGATGGCGCCCGGCGGCGGCGCAAGCTCCGCTGCCAGGCAGGCGGCAAGCTGCGACTTGCCGGTACCTGACAACCCGCCGATCCCGACGAGCACAGGCGGGGCGGGCCGGATCAGCCGGCACGCCAGCGCGAAATATTTGCTGGCGCTCAATCGCGCCCCGTCGCGATCGGCCGGGGCCGCGACCGCCGCCCGGGAGGCGGTGACGCTCG
The DNA here is from genome assembly GCA_030037185.1 of Xanthobacteraceae bacterium. The sequence goes on from JASHRR010000658.1 coordinate 2,382, forward strand.
CCCGGATGGCGGCGCGCAGCGACATGAAGAACGGCAATGCGCCAACGGCGTCGAGATCGGAGCTGCGGCGCGTCTCGGCGAGATAGCGGTTGAGGACCACATTGGCGGCGGGGCTGAGGCCGCGCTCGACGAGATCCATCAGCAGAAAGGCAAGATCGTAGAGCACGTCGCCTGCGGCGATCAGCGGACTGAATTCGACGGCGTCAAACAGCATCGGAGCGCCGTCAACGAGCGCCACGTTTGCGAGGTGAAGATCGCCATGTCCGCGGCGCACCATCCCCTCCGCGCTGCGCGCCGCAAGCAGCGGGCGCAGTTTTGCGAGCGCGCGGCGGCTGTCCTGGCAGAGCTCTTCTGCCTGTGCAGGATCGAACAGGTCGGGGTGGGTCCGGAAAGCGGCATCGGCTTCATCGATATAGCGGGCAAGGGCCGCAATCCAGGGTGCACCTTCAAACAGCGGGCTACGGCTATGGGTCGCGGCGATGACGCGCGCGAGCTTGTCGGCGAGCGCAAGGTCAATTGCGTTCTCGTCGGCCAGGCGATCGAGCGTCTTTGCTTCATCGAAGCGGCGCATTTCCACCGCCCACTCGACGCT
>JASHRR010000078.1 GCA_030037185.1 Xanthobacteraceae bacterium
ATGATAAGGTCCGTGCCCGGCAGGAAATGCAACAATACAATACGTGCACCGAGGCCCAGCGCCGTTGCCACAATGGCCGCTAAGGCGAGGCGCAATGCACTGCTTAGCATGCCAGGCACACCATGGAGAGAGGCGCCGATGGCCGCCGCCTCGCGCTCGAAGCGGCGGCGTTGCAGGTAGCCAAGCACGAGCACGTAAGTCAGGATGGCGATTGCGCTGGACATCGCGAGCCCGATGGCGCCCCATTGCTGGCGCAACACGACATAGATCGGCACCATGATGAACGCGATCGCTGTGCCGACGAGCGTGGGCAACCAAGTGCTTTCAAGGGCGTAGAAGCCCCGGCTGATGACGCTCTGCGCAGCCCAGCCACCGAGTCCTAGGCACAGATACGAGAGAATCAGTGCGGTGGACTGTGCATCGGCAACCGTAAAACGATTGGCGAACAGGCCCCAGATCACATAGCTGGCTTCGAAGCCCGCTAATGTTAAGCATATCTGGGCCGCAAAGGTGGCGACTAGCATGAGGCGCACCGCGCGGCACAACAAACCATAAGCTTCGGCCATGCTGCCGGCCGAAACCAAGCGGCTGATGGTCGGATAGGCCGCCACTCCGGCCGCCATGCCGAACACACCGATCGGCACTTTCATCAGCGTACGCCCATATTGCAGATAGGAGAGCACGCCTTCGCCGAGATACGAAGCCTGATTCTTGATGATCCATTCGTCTACCGCCACGATCGAGAAGCCGATCATGATCGGCGCCGACAGCCACAGGTAGCGCCGCAAGTCAGGATTGCGAAACGAAAACAGCAGACGCCAGCGCATGCTGGTCCGCATGCAACCGTAGAGCGGCAGGGCGAAAGGTCCGAGGACGGAGCCCACCAGCACACCCCACGCGAAGCCGTCAGCACCTGCAACGCCGAAGCACGTGCCTCCGAGTCCGCACGCGATGATAGCCGCGGAGTAGACAAGCGGGGCCAGGGCAGGTAGGACGTGCCGATCCTGGGCCTGCAGCGCGGCCGATAGCAGCCCTCCGACGACATGGAAGAGCTGCGCCGGCAGTACGATGCGCGTCAGCCTGACCAGCGTCTCTATCTCCTGCGGGCTCGTAAATCCGGGTGCTACCCAGCCAGCCAGTGGCTTGGCAAATACCATGAGCAGGGCGATCCCACCGCAACTCGCGAAAAGGATGAAGTTTGCGATGACGCTAAAGGCTTCCCAGCCGCGCTTCTCCTCGCCGCGCTGAAGGTACGTCAGGAAGATCGGGATGAACACGATTGATAGTGCCCCCGCAGCTAGCAGGTAGTTCAAGAAATCCGGCAGGGTGAAGCTTGCGAAGTAGAGGTCGGCTTCGCGAGTCGCACCTAGCGTGCGACCGACGATCTGCTCGCGCAATAACCCCAAGACGCGGCTAAGAAAAATAGAGCCGGCCCAGACCGCCGCGGCAATCCCAATCACCCGTGAAGGCGAGGCTGGCGTTGTCGTTGCGACCGTCACATCCGCGACCGAAAGGCGGCACTTGGCCGAATAGACAAAAATATACACGCCGAACCGGAAGCCGGGGAAGGGTCGTTCGGCCAGGAAGTGTTTCCGGCCGCAGCCAATTGGCGAAGCTCTTCCGGGCGCTTCGTCGCAGGAAAATGCCGAACTGCGACAGAGCATCCTCCAGGTGGTTCGCAGGCAGCGCAGTGCTGCAGCAGATAGGCCGCGGTGCGATTGTTGTGGGCGCGCGCGGCTCCTGCGCGCAGTTCCTCCCGCTGCTCCACGCCACCGTCACCAGGACCAAGCCATGTTAACGCGACCAGATCGACCTGATCGTCTTCCGTCAGCGCTCTGATGAAGCCGGTAAGTTCGTTGACAGCGGCATCATCGGGATGAGCTTCAAGAACTGACAACATCGCGTCACCGACGCCGTTGGATGCGTGTCCCGCATCAGTAACCACATCCTTGGCATCGAATTCACGGGGTTTGGTGCCGATCAACAGCAGCTTCTCGGTGGAGATCGACAGGTCGGGCGCAGTTTCCAGCATGGCGTCCTCAGGCTGCCTTGGATGAAGCTGGCCGCAGCACGTGCAAATCGACAGGCAGGGAGTGGCGGACCCTGTCGGTTTTGCCCGCGGCGATCTTATTGGTCAGGAGCTCGAATAGGGCAGAAACCAGCTCATCGGTTCGGAAAGCTTCGTCGATGCGCACGAGAAAATTCCGTCTGGGATGTTCTATGACCGGTGCATTCGCCGGTCGCCTGAGCTCGCAATAAATGCAGCGCAGTAGCGCCGGGGCAGTTGTGCGCCAAGATATGTTGCATCGTCAATCGACAGCCCTTTCCGTAGCTGCTGAATCACTGTTCGTAGTAGACGGTACGAACGCACTTTCCTCCCTCCCGACCGGACCCTTCAGCTCGTTGATCCAGGCGTCAGTGAGTTGGACGGTATGATCGATGCGCTCGTGTTCGATGGCAGTCGTGCAGCTCTTCGATCTAACGACCCTGCAGCCTGGCTGCCCTAAGCCGAAGCCGCCTTGAGATAGGTCAAAGAAAGCCCTAAAGCCAAGAAGCGCCGGTGCAGATCATGAAGGCGATTCGTGTTGAGGTCCAAGCGTCAACCATTGGTCGTCGTCGGGGAGTATACGGACTCTGGTCGTTGTCTCGTCAACACTAGAAGCCACCCTGGTCGGCATCATCATCCGGCTCCCGCCCGGGTGGTATCTCCGCAAGCAAGAGTGGAGACCCGCAGCCCAGCAGCAGCATCTTGATGAGGTCCGGTGCGCAAATGTCTCGGGCACTCCATTTGCGCACCAACAGCCTTGCCAAGCAGATAGCAACTCTGTGATCGGGATAAATAAGCATGCGCCCCAAGCAGTGGTCGTTGCGGCCGATTTCGGACACACCCCATCTGGTCGTCTGTCGGGATGTTAGGTCCGCTCCGGAAAACGACTACGACCATTGCCGGATCTCCACTCATCCGGCTGGTGACACAGTGTGAAGACTGCCGCTCGGGTGTCAATTCTCTTCAGGCCAAATAGTAGGAAGTGGAATTGATATTGATCAACAAGAGGAGTTGCATCGTGCGCATTGCTGTGATCGTTGCATCAATTCTGCTGGGGATGATAGGCGATGCGAAGCCGGAACCCGTACGGAGCCGGATTGCGCCCCTATCGGCATTTGAAGAACATGGTCTAAGACCGAAAGATACTTTTCGCGAGTGCGACAACTGCCCCGAGATGGTGGTAGCGCCAGCCGGCAACTTCATTATGGGGTCGCCGGACAGCGAGCTGAATCGAGCTAAGTATGAAGGGCCACAGCACCGCGTGATGTTTGCGCGGCAGTTCGCGGTCGGCAAGTTTTCGGTGATGTTTGATGAATGGGACGCGTGCGTCACCGCCGGAGGCTGCAGCGGCTACAGCCCGAACGACGAAAGGTGGGGCCGCGATCGTCGCCCGGTGATCAATGTATCATGGGACGACGCTAACGCCTATGTCGCGTGGCTGTCGAGCAAGACCGGCGAAGGCTACCGGCTATTGAGCGAGGCAGAGCGCGAATATATAGCGCGCGCTGGGACGAGAACGGCGTTCTGGTGGGGCTCTTCAATTTCGCCGCGACAAGCGAACTACAATGGCACTTACATATACGGCAACGGCCCGACGGGCGAAAATCGACAGCGGACAGTGCCCGTTGATTTATTCCGATCAAACCGCTGGGGCATTTTTCAGGTCCACGGCAACGTGTGGGAGTGGACGCAGGATTGCTGGCATGAGAATTACACCGGGGCTCCAGCCGACGGTTCGCCTTGGCAGTCCGGCAAGTGCGATTACCGTATCGTTCGTGGCGGTTCCTGGGCAACCTATCCAGGCGACCTCCGCTCAGCCGTACGCGGCAGGTTTGCCACTGACTTCCGGAGCAACTCGCTGGGGTTTCGGGTGGCCAGGGCGCTGGCTCCATGATCTCGGTGGCCGCAACCGCTGATATCGCTGATATTGATCGACGCCACCCGGCTTTACGGAGTGGCTTTTCATCTCGTCGCCACGGCGGAACCGCGGAATCGCGCGGTTCCGGAGATGCTGGTTGGATCAACGCCGCCGGCGTGTGGCTGGCGCACATCACGAGCACCGGCACCGGGGTAGGTCGCTATGCGTCTCTAGGGCGGGCAGCTTCCGACCTCCGTAATGAGCGGGTCGCCGATTCGGCCGGCTCAGTTGCAGCCGTTGGGCGAAAAGCGGCTCGGACTCGGGAACGCAAGAGGAGTCCCATTGCGATACGTGCGATGCGATCAATCATGCGATCGATCAAGCCAACACTCGTTGACATGCGATGTTCCTTCAACTGTATCAGACACTCTTGCCAGCCCGTGGTGATCCGACGCAGCCCATCGGCTAATGCATTGCGATCTCCGTTCGAACTTAAGGCCCCAGGCATATTTTCGTCGGTTGCTGTCGCATGAGTGGTGGCAACCCGCGTTGAGACGGATCAAGAGGATGGATTGCCTTCTCCCGGTGGCAAATGTCGCCATCGAGAACCAATCCCGACAGGCAAGGGGAAACGCAAGGA
>JASHRR010000659.1 GCA_030037185.1 Xanthobacteraceae bacterium
CTGCGCCCGCATTAAGCCATTAATTTCAAACGCGAATTAAGATGCGATCCAACACCGGGCTCACGTTCAGTCTGCTTGAGGTTCCAAAGAGGTTCCAGCGCCGCTTTGCGAACCTACCGATGCTTCAACATGGCCCAGTCCCGGTTGGCTTCGTACTCATCCCGGCGTGTCGAAGCGGCGACATGCGCTCGCCCCGATCAGCCCTCTGCTCACCACGCTCGCGGGGAGCCAGGGAACAGGCCGTCCTTGCTGGCCTTGAGGCTCCGCTTGGAACTCGCCGGTGCCAGTCGGCTTGGCCGCGAGCCTCGCGACACCGGGGGTTCCGTCGACCGAGGCAGACTGGCATGCCCATTGAGGCATCGGTCTTCCGGCAGCGCTCTCCGTATGGAGTGTCCACCAAAAGCGTCATGCTCTGATCACGGCCTGAACGAGAGCGCCTGCGGCGGTCAAAGTGGAAGTCAGCCTGGGGCTCACGATGGCGGCTGCGAAATCGCCCACCGGGCAATTTCGAGGTGTAATGCTTTCTATAAAGCAAGCAATTGGAGTTGCTTGGTTTCCACCGACAAGGTGGTGGGCAAGGCGGTTGGACTTGATGGAGTGCTTCGTGCATTGGCATAAATTCAAAGTCGGTCAATCGGTGAGCTTTTTGTCCGGATCCATCGGTCGCGGGCGCACGAACGGTCTTTACAAGGTTACGCAGCTCTTGCCACCCGAAGGCGATGACTATCAATACCGGATTAAAAATGCCGATGAACCGCACGAGCGAGTCGTTAAGGAAAGCCAGCTGAATCGCATTGCATAATCGCTGCGCTCCCCTGCTGCGAAGGCGAGCTAGATTTTCCTTCAATCCGCACGCTCGGCGCGCGGATGCATTAACGGCTAAGCGGCCTTCGAAGTCTCGCCGCCTTGATTGAAATGTCTCTCGACGCCGGCGCGCGGTGCATTATCTTTCCCAGCCTAATGGGCCGAACATGCATAAGGGCCCTCACGCTCGCTTTGATACAAAACGGATCCGGCAGGGACATGCTGTAGTAGTGGACCTTGTCGGAATCAATTGGACGGATATGCGAGGATGCGAGGACATTCTTTGACTCCGTAAGGTCACTTGGCTCAGCTCATTTAAATTCTCGAGAGTGAACATAAATAGTAGGGCGACCGATAAGGGAGACGATATTGACAGCAAAATCGATCGAGGCTCGTGCCGAAGCAAGTTCCAGGAAGGAGGAGCGTGCAAAGGACGGCCAAAAGGCTATGATGGAATATCAGGCCAACATCCGAATGCTTCATGAAAAGACCAAGCGATTGAGGGCGCTTCGATTGGCCAAGGAGGCAGCCGACAAGGAGCGCTCCGGCTGATTGTTACAGGCGTCTTGAAATGAACACGTAAGCGGCCCATATACGCATTGCTACCCAATTGGCTAGCGGCGAGCCGTGGACCCGTCAGGGGCTTCTGGCTCGCTCTTTTATTTTACTGACGCGCAGGGTGTCCCGTTCACCCATCGCGTACGGAAGAAAGTTTCTTCATTGACCTCCTTTCATGACCTCGCACTTAACAACGAGATCGCACGCGCACTCGCCGAAGAAAAGTACCTTACCCCAACTCCGATCCAAGCGCAGACGATTCCGACCGTCATGTCGGGCCGCGACGTGATCGGAATTGCCCAGACTGGGACCGGCAAAACCGCCGCATTCGCGCTGCCGATTCTGCACCATCTCGCGATCAGCCCGCGTCCGCCGACACGCAAGAGCTGCCGAATCCTGGTGCTCAGCCCGACGCGCGAGTTGTCCGGGCAAATTCGCGACAGCTTCCACACTTACGGCCGCTTTCTGCGTGTTAGAGCTGCGCTGGCGATCGGCGGCGTATCGATGGGGGTTCAGGTTCGCGCTCTGCTCAACGGCGTGGATGTTGTTGTCGCCACGCCGGGGCGGTTGCTTGATCTTGTCAAGAGCAATGCGCTCCGATTGAGCGAGGTCGAATGCCTCGTTCTCGATGAGGCCGACCAGATGCTCGACATGGGCTTTATCTGTGACATCCGTAAGATTGCTGCCAAGCTTCCGATCCAGCGGCAGACCCTGATGTTTTCTGCAACCATGCCTCGCGCCATCGCCGAACTCGCCGCGCACATGCTGCGCGATCCGATCAAGGTCGCGGTAGCGCCGGTCGCCTCGACTGTTGAACACGTCAAGCAGCGCGTTATTCGTGTCGATCGCGCCACAAAGCCGGCAATTCTGATCGACCTGTTGCGGCGGGAAACGATCGACCGTGCCCTGATCTTCACAAGGACCAAGCACGGCGCCGATAAGGTCGTGCGCGGCCTGATCCGGGCTGGCATCGGCGCCGAAGCGATTCACGGCAACAAATCGCAAAACCAACGCGAACGCGTGCTCGCGGCCTTTCGTAAAGGCGAACTTAGGACACTCGTCGCAACGGATATTGCGGCGCGCGGCATCGATGTTGACGGCGTCAGCCACGTCGTGAATTTCGATCTGCCGAACGTTCCGGAAACCTACGTGCATCGCATTGGCCGTACGGCGCGCGCAGGCGCGGAAGGTGTCGCGATCTCGCTGTGCGACGCCGAGGAGGCAGCTTTCCTGCGCGATATCGAGAAGCTTATTCGCATGACTATTCCGGTAGGCGACAGTGGCGCCAATCAACGGTCGGCGAAGCCTCCCTCCGCGACGCGTGCCTTTATCAAGCCACCTGTCAAAGCTAAGCGGCGGCGCTCGAACCGCGGTGGTCCGGCACGCAAGCAAAATCGCGATGGCCGATCAAACGAGACGCCGCGCGGTATCGGTTCTGTTGCCTTCATACACCCCAAAGAGCGGCCCGACCGTGTTCCACGTGCGCGGCGTTGAGCTTGGTCATTCACCAGGAACATAATTGCCCAAGGAAGAATTCCTGCAATCGACTGAGACTGAGGTCGCGCAGGCGCCTTTGATACGGCCTATGGGATCGGCGATAGTGGCGGGAGCCGCATGCGAACTGATGTGGCGGGCTAGAGCATGATCCCGAAAAGTGGGAGCCGATTTTCGGGAGAGACCATGCTCCACAATATGCTGGATCTGGCGACCAATTCACATTTCGACCAAGTAAAGTTCGGTGGATGAAATCATACTTGTCCGCTATAGGCGGCAAACGGCGTCATCCCGCTCTACCGCAGTCCTCGCGCTTTAGTGGCGGCGATTGCCGCAGCAAGCCGAAATGCTGGACCGGGAGCGCTGTTGTTGGCCCTCAAGGGGCACCAGTTTACGGGAAAACATCCTGGTGTGCAGCCGTTCTGAACGTGGCCGGACGCCCGAACCGGACTATGCTAATCCCTCTCAAAGATTGAACTGCCGCCGTGCCATTTTGCAGGAGGCACTCCCGGCAAGCAGGCTGTGTAAACGTGAGGTCTCACGCTGTAGAACGCGCAGGCCGTGGAGACCTCTCCCACAGCGCCGCACGGCGGCTGCCGCTCCATCGCATGCGTCCTAGGTCGCCATCGACACATGGGGTATTCGGTCGAGATCGGCGTCGCTTTCCAATGAGAACCGGGGCCACTCCGGCGACAATCACCACCACGCACCACGGTCTCGACATTCTGAGGCGGTAAGCTCGGCTGATTGCGTTGGCAAAACGCTCATTTGATCTTGAGGTTGACCGCAGATTCTTTCCCCCGATTGCTCTCGATCTCGTACTCGACGGCTTGCCCCTCGTTTAGCAAGCTGAGGCCGGCCCGCTCAACGGCTGAGATGTGGACGAACACGTCCCTGCCGCCGCCAGAGGGCTGAATGAACCCATATCCCTTTGTCGCATTGAACCACTTGACTGTACCTGTAGCCATTTCCGTCTCCAATATTGAACGCGCACAATACGGGTCGTGCTCGAGCACGACAAGGGCCATGATCGGGCTGCCCGGCGGTGGCGCCTGCCGATAAGCTCGCAAAGCCGATGTCGTCTGCTCGTGGCTTCGGTTTAAAATGAGGCCGCTTGACGGCCGCTGGCATTCGCGTGCTGCGCATTCCGTTCAATCAACTGACTTTTCGCTCGTTGTAAGAACCGCGTGCCACCTCGGAAATCCTCCGACGCGCAGGGGTTTTGGCACCAGTGTGCTGGAGACCATGATACGAGACGGCAGGAAAGGCCGGGCACAGGTCGATTGGCACGCTGAGGGTCTTGCGTACAAAATCGCCACTTCGACATGACCTGGCGGACAATTGAATGATGGGCGACACGAACGATCTCGAGACTGCAGCTCGGCATGTTGTCGAGGGGCACCAGATCGTTGACCGTCAATGCCGGCTTGTGGAGCGCGTGATCGTCAGGGTCTCGACCCCTCAGGCAGCCACACGCCCGATCTATTCACAACGACACTTGCAATATTCGAGGACCATTTGCGCGAGCTTTGCCCAGCGCGCGGCTGTGCAGCGGTCGCAGCTCGGCTAGCCTGAGCAGGAGACGACGTCGTTTGAACAGGCGCACCGAATATCGAGGAATGCTGCTGGTGGTCTGAAAGTGCAGGGCATTTTCACGCTTGCCGGATACATCCTCGGCTCGCCATCGGACGCGCCAGAGACTATCCGGCGCGACATTGCGATCATTCAGGAAGAATTGCCGCTCGATATCAAGTTCTCTTGCCTCACCCGCTGCCGGGCCCGCAGGATCATCAGGTTCTCTGGAAGAAGGGCGTCGCGATGGAGACCTAAACAAATACGTGGAGCTCGTCTGCACTGCCCATCCGCGCATGAAGAGGGAGCAGTGGGAAACGATCTATCACGAAGCGTGGTCACGTTTTTACACTCGGAAACGCTGCTGCGCCGCGCGGTGGCAACCGGAGTGCCGGTTGACAGCCTCATCAAGGTGCTCGTCAACTTTGCGACCACGGCCGAAAATGTGCATCCGCTTCAGGGCGGCATATTGCGGCTCAACCATCCTTCGGAGCGCCGTTCGGGCCTGCCGCCCAAGAGCGCCTTGATCTTCTGGCCGCGGTTCGTTCTGGACACGCTCAGCAAAACATGCCGTCATTGTTGCAACGATTGCGCGCCTCCTGCTCAGGTTTGTCATCACGCGAGATGCTGACGCCCGAATGTACAAGGATACCGCGCTCACGGTTGGTGACGACAAGAAGGCGACGCTCGATCTACTCACCAACACGACTGGCGTGCATGCCGTGGTCACGCATTTGAAGAAGTCGCCCGGGTGACTGGAGTCGCTCGAGTTGTCTGAAGCGCGACCTCTATGACAAGCTCAATTCGATTTCAGCGCCGAGGCCGATACGCGCATTGGCGTGAACCAATTCTAACGTTTTTAGGCTTTGGGGGCTTGGACAATGTACCCGAAAATCGATTCTTCTCCCAATTCGTTGCATGCCTCAAACTGATGCAGACCATGCAAAGGGCTCGCCATCGCGCGGGACGAGAGATGTTCGCGATCGCTAACTTTTCTCGCTCATCATGGTCTGGCCTAAATTGATGGCTGTGTTCACACCTTGCGGCGGCTTCTTGCAACGTGCCTTTGGACGGTTTGGGCATAAGGGACTCTCGCGAGCAACTCGCTCGGATAGTTTTTGATCCGGTACTCGAAGTCGCCATCCCGCTCGGGCGACTATCTGGTCAACTGCCGCTGTGTCGACTTATGGCGTTTGCGGGAACCTCTACTTTCCGGTCGGCTCGAAACGGGTGCTTCGCCGTAGCTGGCCTTTCGGGCGCATGCGGGTGGCTCCGACGCCGCAAAGGCGGCTACATCAACAAGCCACAATTGTGGCTGCAAATGCAGCCATGGGCATGAATTCATTATGTCCCAGGCCGTCCGAATGGACCGGAACTGCTTTGGCAGCCGATGTTTATTTCGGATTGATTGCAATGCTGTCTCAAGCGACCGGTTCACCGTGAGGAGAAGGAAATGCGCTTTTTCCCCCGATCAGTTGCCGCAGCTATCCTGGCTGCGGGATGTTATCTCTCCATTCCGGCAGTAGATGTTCTCGCCCAATCGCCTCGACCGGGTCCTTCTACCTCCGCAGCGGACTTGTCGGATGAAAAGCTTAGTGCAGTAGCGGCCGCGCTCGAACGCGTGGCAAGTCTCCAACAGGACTACCGGCAACGCATCGCCGAGACGGAAGCGCCCGCTGACAAGGAGCGTATTGTAGCAGAAGCCAACGTTGAGCTTACAAAGGCCGTCACCGAACAGGGTCTCTCTGTCGAGGAGTACACATCGATTTTAGATGTGGCGCGAGATGACGCTGAAATTCGGGGAAAAATTCTTCAGCACATTCATCGCTCGGACAAATAGCGGCTAGCGGACGACGTGTCCACAGGGCAAGCAGGCCATCACTCTCTGCCCACCAGCCGGTCTTTCGCTTATTCGGTAAGTAGCGAGGCGCTGGTTGCCACAATGGCAGGTGCCAAGCAGGCCTTTCTGTGGAACGGGCACTTGAGAACAAGTCGCGGCGAAGGAAGACGAAGGAGTGAGCGTCGGTCCGCGGCATTGTAATTATAATAGAAAAGTGGTTCGAGGGATAAACGCGGGCGACGTCGATGGGCACATGAACAGTGCCGCTAAGCTTTCGCTCCGATGATGGGACATTGGGGGCTGTTCGGTTTTGGGCGCATAATGGAGCGATGGAGGCTTTATTTTTGTGAATGGAGATGCACTGAAACGTATCGAACCAAGGACGCAGGTCAATGAGTCGGGAGTTCTGCGCACTTTTGATTCGCATCGCGACTTGATCTACCCGGCTGCGACGAAAGCTTACCGGCGCGGCCGAAAGGGATCGTACGAATTGACCCCGCGGATTTTTGACGGTGCGGTTCGGTGCGAGGTATGACGAGGTCACACTGGAATCGGATTGGAAGGCCCCAACCGGAATACCTTTGAAGACGGCACAGCCACGACCGTCGGCTCAGAAGATTGGAGGCTTGACGAACGATTGTTCTTGAGGCCATCACGGTTTTCCGTCACAAGGTGATTGAGGAACGGTTCGTGCTTCACGCCGTCAGACTGTCGCGGCGCGGTATCCATTCACACATTGCCGGCCTTCAAACGCGCTCCATTTAAGTACCGTGAGATAAGATCGCCATGCGCATCTACGTTTTCAAATCGGAGACCACGGACCGGCTGCGCGCCTTCGCCGGCGACCCTGACGTCAACAAGCTTCCGCGCCAGCACGGTCCCTGGACTGCTACCGGTACAATAGCGCCGGACCAAGCTCCTCCCTACAGCCTCCCGCGCGATGTGATCGAGGAAGCAATCAACGCAGAAGGCTTTCAACTTTGGCGCCTGCGCGACAAGAATTGAACACAACTGACGCAGCGTTTCGTCCCGAAGTATCCTCGTGCCCGTCGCCGCTGATCCGTGACGGTTGAAGCCGAACTCCGCGTCGCGACCGAGACTGGGTCACAGCCCCTCAATGCGGTCCGAAACGGCGTCTTTGCGTCTGTCGATTCGCTCTAGTTGAACACGAAAAGGAAATGTTTCTTGCAGGTCATCGGTCGCGACAACGACGACGACCAAGTACTGCGAGCACTCAAGAATCGACCGTCGGCGTGGTTTGTCGTGCCATCACAGCGCGGCTCGCGTTGAATCGCGGAGCCATCACGGCAAAGTCATGAGTCCTATGCCCCGGTCCACCGCGAATAGCCGCTGATTTGCTTAGGCCCTGGGCTCTTTCGATGACGTTGCACTTTTGTGCCTGCTAATCTTGTGTTGCAATGATGTCCTACTCGGTCGACAGTTCCACAGCGAGGTAGAGGTGCCTGGTCAACATTCCGGCCGAGGCTCGGCGCGGGCGGTGGAGCAATTGCGGTGAGAGACACCAAGACGACGCGTCCGGGCGACAGGGAAGCGGGCACGGCCATTGCCGGTTCGCCGCAGGTCGAATTAGCAGAGGGGGCTCACGTGGACAATGAGCTACCAGATGAAGGCGAGAGCAACCCGGTCCAGGCACGATGGTGTGCGCCAACAAAGGTTGCAACCGCAGCGCCGTCCGATCACACCGATGACTCGGTCCGGCTCTATTTACGCGAGATCAGCTCGGTCAATTTGCTTTCTCGAGAGGGCGAGGTTGCGATCGCCAAACGCATTGAAGCTGGCCGCTGGGCGGTGATTGCCGGCCTATGTGAAAGCCCTCTGACGTTCCAGGCAATCGTCATTTGGCGTGATGAGCTGAACGAGGGCAAGATTTTCCTGCGCGACATCATCGATGTTGAGGCAACCTATGCCGGTCCGGGCGCTAAAGTGATACCGACTGCCGGACCGGACGTCGCGGTGCCGCCCATTCTAACTTCCCCGCCGCTGTCCGGGGGCGAGCCGGATTACGCCGATAGAGAACTCGACGACGATGCGGCTAACGACATCGAAAATGCGACGTCACTCGCCACCATCGAGGCCGAACTCAAGCCCGCGGCGCTGGCCACACTCAATAAGATCGCCGCTAGCTACGGGCGTCTACGCCGGTTGCAGGATCGTCACATCCACCGCAAGTTGCTCGGCGAGACGCTCTGCCCTGTGCAAGGACGCAAGTACAAGAAGTTAAAGGAAGAGATCATCGCCGAGGTGAAGTCACTGCGGCTCAACCAGGCGCGCATCGATGCGCTGGTTGAGCAGCTGAACGACGTCAATCGGCGCCTCATGTCTTGTGAGAGCCGCCTAATGCGCCTCGCGGCTAGTTATGACGTCGCACGCGAGGATTTCCTCCAGAACTACAAGGGCTCTGAACTCGACCCGCACTGGGTCATTCGTGTGTCGAAGCTCCCCGGCGGTGGCTGGAAGAGCATGGTTGCGCGGGAAACGGAGCATATCAACAGCATTCGGTCGGAGATCAATGCGCTTGCCAGCGAGACCGGCCTTGAGATCGCCGAGATTGGACGCATAGCCCGCGTGGTGCAAAAGGGCGAGCGCGAAGCCAACCAGGCAAAGAAGGAAATGGTCGAGGCGAATTTGCGCCTGGTCATCTCCATAGCAAGAAAATACACAAATCGCGGCCTGCAATTCCTCGATCTGATCCAGGAAGGAAATATTGGCCTGATGAAGGCGGTCGACAAATTCGACTACCGGCGGGGCTATAAGTTCGGGACCTACGCCACCTGGTGGGTCCGCCAAGCGGTCAGCCGTTCGATCGTCGATCAGGCGCGCACCATCCGCATTCCGTTGCACATGGTGGATGCGCTCAACAAGATCCTGCGCACGAGTCGGCGCCTGCTCAACGAGATCGGTCGCGAGCCGACGCCAGGCGAGGTTGCCGAGAAACTCCACATGCCGCTCGGAAAGGTGCGCCAGGTGCTCAAGGTCGCTAAAGAGCCGTTGTCGCTCGAAACGCCGGTCGGCGACGAGGACGACTTCCGGCTCGGCGATTTTATCGAGGACGAGAACGCTGGGTCGCCGATCGACGCCGCGATTCAATCGGATCTACGCGACGCGACGACGCGCGCCCTCACATCGCTCAGCCCGCGCGAGGAGCGCATAGTTCGTATGCGCTTCGGCATCGGCATGAGCGCCGATCATACGCTTGCCGAGGTCGGCGAGCAGTTCTCGGTATCCCGGGAACGGATCCGCCAGATTGAGGCAAAGGCGCTACGCAAGCTCAAGCATCCGCATCGGTCCAGGATTCTTCGGAGCTTCATGGATAATTGACATGGACCGTACGCCTCAAACTTTGCAGGCCACCGCTTCCTTATGCCCGATACGCGCGCGATGCGTCCTACCTTGGGCTGGTCGTCCTGCAAGCCTCCGGGGTGCGGCTGAATTCCCTCTGTCGCCGGACAGCAACGCTGCCGTGGTGTATTGCCTGCACAGGCCGAGTGCCATCTGACCTTCGAAGGGTCACGAATTGGTTCGTCCTTTCAATCGAGGCCGACTCACGCGAAAGCGTTTTTCGGTGCGGCCTCAGCTCAGTGGTCGGCATAAATATAAAGCTGTGGAGCCGTACAAGGAGCAGGCGCAACTATTGTCGAATTCCGACAGAGCCGCGGCGCAGAACGGCTCCCGGCCGGCGCGTGCTCGCCGAGCTGATGCCGCCGGATCTGCATCGGCGGAGTGCGAGGTAAAGGCCCAGGGCCTTGGCTAGGTATCGGTCAAGCCGGAAACCTCATGCCACCCTTCCTGGCCTCGTCCATTAGACGCAGGCGCAACGATGCCTTCTCGGCTTCAGTGGCCGTCTTCAGGTTCCCCCCGGCCACCTCATACATACGATCGATCGCCTCGGCGTGCTTTTCTTCCAGTTCGCCGGCATCGTCCTTCTGCATGCGGCGAAACTGCTCGTCCGTTATGTTGAGCGCGCGGTGATATGCGTCCTCGACGCTCTCGTCAGGCTCCCATTTTCCAACATGAAAGGCGCAAAGATACGTTTCGACCGAAGCCCTGATGCCCATCAAGATGTCCTCTCGCCCACCCACCGAACGGGCTATACCGGAAAGAACGAGTGAGCGCTACTCGCGAGCATTCCCGTACCGCATCACAGAGGACTTGCCCATGGATTGATCCCGCCATGATCGCAGGTCCACGAAGGCCTCCCCAACGGTGCAGCGAGTGGTCACGGGCCAAGCCGCACGGTGATAGAGCTGTTCCGTATCAGGATCGCCGCCGTGAGGCGGATGGCGCTCGAAGGTTGAATCACCACGGCGAGATAAGCGACCCAGGACCGGCTGCGGCCAGTGTTGGATTCCTGCGTGAGGCTGCCGGCCGTGCCCTCACATATCGCCTGGTGGTGATGACGTCGCCGTGACTGAGTGCGAAGCAACGGCGCGCGGCGGGCAGGCGTTATTGACGAGGTGAAAGCGGGGAGAAAAGATCGACTGCAACGCAAGACGCTCGGATGGCGCTGCCGTCTCGACAACGTCATCTCAGTCCGAAAGCGCGCCGCGCGCTAGAGATGCTCGCCAACAGACCGGTCGGCGTCGCCGAACAGCTCCTCGCCCGCGGCTTCTGCCTCGGATGCGCTCGGCCTGGTCAGACAGGGGCTCGCGACCCTCGGGCCAAAGGAAAGATGCAGATCACGGTGGCGGGATGAGGCACGCCGACGGCCAGAAAAATGATGCCGGCGTGTTGCGCTGTCAGCATTGCCTGCGTCGTGAGGCTTACCCCTGAGCGCCGGCGCTCGGGCTGCTCGCCGGCATCCTGTCGTCGCGCTGGCCCGGCGGTACACGATTGCGAAAAGAAAAGGCGCCGGCTGGTCCTTGGCGGTTTGGGCAGCGGGGAATGCCGGGTCGCCGCAGTCGCATTGGTTGACCGGCTGGTGAAACAACGCCGCCGCGCCAGCGAGGTTCTTGACGCGTCTCGTGTCGGCTAAAGGACAAAGGGGGACGGGCGGCGACCGGCCGGGCCAGTACCGGCAAGGCCCACGCCGGGCACGGGATCAGACCAGCGGGACAGCAGTGTCGACCACTCCGCTTCGCAGCAGAGAGCTCATTAGCCTTGCTGCCAACCTCACGTCGTCCGCCCGAGGGCGAGCGGCGATGTTCTCTATGCCGCCAGCGTGGGCGATCAGGCGGTCGGTGAGCTGAGGAAAATCAGCCCGGCCGGATGCGGAACAGTTTTTGTGCGGTCAGTTACTTGGCGTTGACGCATAGCGAAAGCGGCCAACACTAATGGGACCATCGCGCGATGATCGATCAGCACGACGCCGCGCGGCAATTCACGTCGCGGATTACCGCCGGATCTGGAGTTCGGTGTGTGCGCGGCCGTGGCGGCTCACAGGTTGGATCAGCTGGCGCATGGCTTCGTAGGTGGATCGTGCGCGGGAGGCTCCGGCTGACCGTGCAGGGTCGCGGCGGGCATCGGCCCCTTCGGATTTTGAGACACCAGCTGCTGACCGGCATGATCCGGCAAACAAGCCACTGAGCGCCTTACGTTCAGTGTAGGCGGTTCGCAACGGCAGATCGGTAGCGCGGTCTCTGCCGCCCGGCCGATACTGCGGGCATGGCCAAGAAGCCCGAACCCCCGAACCCGACGAGCTGGGACGTTTACAAGATTGCGAGGAAGGCCGTGTGGCTCGGCACAGTCGAGGCGCCAGATAAAAGAGCCGCTGTCGAGAAGGCCGCTGAGGAATTCAAAACCGAGATATGGCGTTTGTACGCGGTGCAGCGGCGATGACCCATCGTAAGGCGAGGTCGTATCGCTGGCGGCCGACATTACGTCGCGCTCTCCGCGGACGGGGCGGTTAGTGGGGGAGAATCGTGCAACCTTGCTCTTTGGGTAGTCTCCGCTGGCTGGATTGACGCCAGGCATGTAAGGCTATATCATTGAAATATAAGTAAGATATAGATTTGGTGCATCGAGGCTAGCGATCGCCGAAGGGACTGTTACGCGCGCGGATCTCTGCGAGGCCGTTCAGCGCTCGTCGAAACGGTGCTCAAGGAGATCACCGAATGCCTTGAGCGTGGTGAAACCGTGAAGTTTTCGTCGTTCGGCACCTTCGTGGTGCGCAAGAAGGGGCAACGTCTCGGCCGCAATCCCAAAACCGGGACGCAAGTGCCAATCTCACCGCGACGCGTTATCCCGTTCAAGGCGTCAGCGATTCTCAAGCAGCGCATCAAGGCGTCCAGCGGGCATCGATGCCGATGTCCACTACGCCGCGCAAAGATCTCCTCCCCGGAGCTAAGCCGATCCCGCCTCAAGTTCATCCCACTCAAAGGTATAGCCGGCAGCTTGGCCGTCGTGTCTCGGGTTACGGGTGGCGAGTTGGCGCTTGCCATCGGCCTGCATTACCGGTAGTCAATTCGCGACGCCTCATCACTACGGGTTCCCGCAAGCAAGGTCGGCACGTGCTGGCATGAGCCTTTTGCTTGGCGCCATCGATGTTTGGGCCGACCGTCAGGAAGACAAGCCGTCGCGTTATCCGCCGCCTCGTCGAGCTTGGCCTCGCCGCCGATTCGAAGCCGAAGAAGGCACGCTCGTGACAGGAAAAGAGTCGCTATGGCCGAAGAAACCGCACCGCTTAATCTGCCGGCCTCCGGACCTCTGGAACGCTTCCTAAAGGTCGTGAGCGATGCAGTTTCCGACGGATTCGAGCAGATGGGTGGGCTCACACCTTTGGTTTTCGCCGTCACGGAAAATGGCAGCGGCTATGTAATTGGCGTTCCTGGCCGCCTAGGCGCGGGCGACTCGGACGAAACGGGCGAACGCATTGCGAAGTGGATGCGTGATCATTTCCGCAAGCGCGACGTTATCAGGTATGCCTTGGTTAGTGAATCCCATCACCCCGAGAGCCAACAGGAAGCCGTCACTATCGAGGCTGAAGATTACGGTGGTGCGATGGTCGGCTATCGAAAAATCATCCGCGAAGGTACCAGCGCTCGCTTGGGATCGTTGCGCACATTTCATCGCGCCGGATTCTTTGGCAGCAAATTGCTACCTGAGAGAGGCCGGCTCAATTGAACAACGGCCTGCTCAGCGGGCTGTTGCCGCAAGCCAGCCGGTGGCAATGGCAAGGCAGGCGACATCAGGAAAAACGAGGATACCTTGGCCTTTATCGACAAATTGGGCGCGTTGATCGATAGGCGCCTCACTGATGAAAACCGCGAGGAAGTTGCAGGGGCTCTGGATAGAGAAGCATACAGGCTCGATCGTGCCGCGAGATCGAAATTGCCAAGGGACGATACGCCTTTCGCAAACGAATTGGCGGCTTTGGTTGACAGATACGTTCCGGATGAAGGCTTCGACAAGCTCGTGCTGGCGCTCGACGTGGAATCGTCGCGGCTCGACCGTGCTGGGCCTTTGGTGCCACGAAGCGATTGGCGGCGGCCTGATTATGCGCGTCTCAAGGACGCTGGCTGAAGCGGCCTGCCTGCCGGTCGCAGCCTCGCCCTCCCCGCCGGCCAGTTAGCCAAGCCCGTCGCCGGGAAGCTGCGCTCGCAGGGCCGGGGCAGCCAGAACGAGCTCCTGCCATCTGTAGCTGTGACGGAGCAATCGTCGGGGTTTGACTCAAAGAGAGCGACGGCGATGAACGGCAACGAAGCAACGGTTGGAGAAAGAGCTGTCGCCGGAGTGACGGCGCGAATCGGGAGGGCGGCGTGCGCCTCGCCAGCCGCGTCTCCCCACCGACTCCGAGCGCGCCTCGAAAAACACGGCTTCGCGGCGGTGACATAGGCGACGACGGCACGAAGTCGCGAGGTCGTTGTGAGCATCGTGTAAGTATTTGGCCACCACGCTCCCGTGGCGGGTCGCGGTCTTTGCCCTCCGGGTTCCCGACAACAGGTCGCGCGCGGCGTCGCCGAACCGCCGGCCGGAGCGTCCGCAGCGCACAGGCTTTTGATGTCGCCAAAGTTGGCGAGCGCCCGCTACGAACTCCCCCTGTCTACCGGCGGTTGGATGTATTGCAATGTCTGCGGGGAGGAGAGTGGCCTCGGCTCTACAGGGCAAAATAGGGCTGGGAGTCGGGGCTACCTCCGTTGGGGGACCTTGGTGGACCGGAGCCATTGGCAGGGCGCGCTCGCCGCGCGCCGCGCCGTCCACCAGGTACCAATGTCAGCGGTCGGTGTACGTTGATGAATGCTCCTGCGCCCTCTCCCCCTCATCAATTTCATTCGCGACGCCGAGTAATGTCGGTGACCATTTCCACCTCGCGGAAAGAGATGACGGCTGCAATCCTCTGCGGCGAGCGCACGGACAGGGCGATGTCAAACCTATTTGCGGCGTGCTTTCTTCGGTGCCGCCCCGCCCCTTTTGACGGACGCCGTGATACTGAAATCCTCGAGGCTTTTGCCTGTCTTCAGCGCCGTCGCAAGCCATCGCGGCGTCAGTCCACGTCCCGCCCACGTTTCCGCTGGATTGTCCGGATTGCGATATTTCGGGGGAACGGCACCCCGCGTAGCGCCTCGAACTCCTTTGCCGCGCGATCCGCTCGGAGCGAGGCGATCCAACTTGCTGAGTTGATCTCGAACTGCCCGGCGTTCCTCGATCACCTTGGCATTAAGGGCGGCGCCGATTTGTTCTCGAAGTTTCGACAACTTGTCGATCGACATTGATTTAAGGTTCATGATGATCCACTGCTGGTTGGTGTCGCTTCCTTTTACTATGCGAATAACAGGACAATCAAGTGCGTTATCGCAAAGATATAAAATAACTGTAAATATAAAGCTCGATTTACAGCAATAGTCGTCCGATGATGCTCGAGGTACCAAGCCGGCCGTCCCATAGGTTCAGGGCGCACTCACGCAAGCTGCTGCGCCCGATGCCCGGCCGAGGGCCTTGCGACAAGGACCTTTTTAGAATGTTTTGGCAGCCGCGACTTGGATGCTCATTGAGGTCTGTTGCTGCCTATCCGCTCATCCAACCATCTGAGCACCTGATCATCAAGCCGTGTCACTGGTGATTACTGAGCCGAGTAACACTCCGACCCAAGGGAAATTGCGGCAAAGGGTGGTTGCTACGACCAGCATCACCAGCATATCGTTTTGTCGTTATGTTATGATGTGATGGTTCAGTCCGCGTCGATTGCTAGTCATGTCGCGCCTGCATAGACGGGAGTGGCGGGTTGGCGCATTGATCGGCCCGCCGCCGAAACGTTGGCGGGGCTTCGCCCTGTAGAATGTCCTGTCGGCACGTCAAGCTGTTCCGGCCTCGACTTTGCCCGTCATGCCGTCATTCCGATTTCCCCCTTTGGGCTCCAGCGCATTCGCTGCTGGGCAGGTCAACCGCCATGTCACTCCTGAGGGTGCATAGTCAAGGTCGACCGTACCATCCACGCTGTGCTCGGCCATCGCTTCCATAACCATGGTGCCGAACCCGCGCCGCTTTGGTGCATAGGCGGGTGGTCCATCGCTCTCGGTCCAGCTCATGGTGAAGGTGTCGCCATCGGTCTCCCAGTAGACATCGACACGACCAGTATCCATTGAGAGTGCCCCGTATTTCCCGGCGTTGGTGGTGAGCTCATGGAGCACGAGCCCGATGGCTTGCGCGCAAGCCGCCTTCAAGCGCAGCTTGGGGCCGTGCAGGGCAATCCGAGAACCAATGAGGTCGGCCAAATGCGCCAGCTGGGCGCGAACCAGGTCCTCGATCTCGACGCCATTCCATTCGTTGCGGACAAGAAGGTCGTGATTGGCTGAAAGCGCCTGGATGCGCTCGGAGAAGCGCTCGACGAAATCCTCGGAAGTTTTGGTGGCGGTCTGGCGAGCGATCGCGTGCACGACGCTAAGCATATTCTTGGCGCGATGGGTGATCTCGCGCATGAGGAGGTGCTCCTTTTCCTCACGCTCCTTGCGATCGGTAATGTCGGCAACGGTGCCCACGACGGTCACGGCCCGTCGCTCACGCCCAGTGCCCTCGAAATACGCCAGCCCCAGCGTCTCCACCCAGCGGACCTTGCGGCCTCCGCGCTGCAGCCGAAACTCGGTCGCGGAGCGCTTTGGATCGACGGGATTGAGCCTCGCCTCGAGCCCCGTCAAAACTCGTTCGACGTCGTCGGGATGCACCAGCCTTACGATCTCTTCCAGAGTCGCCTCATCCTTGGGAAAATCTAAAATCTCCCTGGAACGCGTATCCCCTGAGAACAGACGGCGGCGCGGGTCGTACTGCCACCACCCGAGCAGGGCTGCATCGAGCGCAAGCTGCAGCCGATCTTTGCTCGCTTGCAGGTCCTGCTCCGCTTGCTTTCGCGCGTTGTGATCCTGGATCACAGCTATGTTGCGCAACGGCCGACCGGACCTGTCGCGGATGACATTCACTGTTGTGCGCACCCAAACCGTGTTTCCGTCTTTATGGATGTAGCGCTTTTCTACGTCGAAAGCAGCTAACTTCCCGGCGACTAGGCTTCGACACATCTCGCGGTCGCGGTCGCAGTCGTCCGGATGGGTGATGTCGAATACTGTCCGAGCGAGCAATTCCGCCTCGCTGTAGCCCACCAACTCGCACATTGCGGCGTTGGCACGGAGGAAACGGGCGCTTTCGGGATCGACCTCGATCTTGCCCACGCTGCTGATGTCGAACATCGCACGGAACGTCGCTTCGCTCTCGCGGAGAGCGGCTTCGGCACGTTTGAGGCTGGTAATGTTGGTCGTTGCCGCGACCAGCCCGACAACTTTCCCGTCCGTCCACTCCGGCTCGAAGCGGCAATGCATGAATTGCGGCTCACCGGCCTCGCAAGGCACTGCGACCTCGCACTCAACCGCCTCGCCGGCAAGGCACTCGCGGACGTGAGGCTCGACGATCGCGAAGATTTTGTCGCCGATCACTTCCGGCATGCGCTTACCAATCACTTGCTCTGGCGCAAGACCGAGCCGCTCAGCTCGGTACCTGTTGATGAACTTGTAGCGGACTTCGGCGTCGCAGCGCGCAATTCCGACGGGGGCGGTGTCGGTGACAAGGCGCAGTTGGCGCTCGCTCTCGCGGAGCAAATGCTCCGCCGTCTGTCGCTTTGCGGCGGTCCATCGAAGTTCGGCGATTAGCGTGTCGACCTCAGCGACGGAAGTTCCGAGCAGCGGCAGCGGGCGGCCCTCTCCCAAAGCGATTGCAGCACGAGCCGCCTGGCCGACCGAGCGGGTAATAATCCGGCCCAGCCACGAGGCCAAGGCAACCACCAGCCCAAACGCCAGAGACGCCATCACACCTATGGTCAGCCACAGCGCCCGAACCGGAGCCGCGAGCGCCGCCTCGGGTGCCGATACGTCGGTTTCCCAACCCGTCAATTCCGACCATGCGTATCCCTGCAGCGATGGTTGCCCTTGGGGGTCGATAAACTCCAATACGTCGCCGCGCTCCGCGGGATACCACTGTACCAGCGGCAACTCCTGCCCGATGAAAGCATCCTCCTGTTGGGACCGCGCGATGATCCGACGGGCGGTATCGGAAACCACCGCCAGCCAACCTGGCGGCAGTTCATGTTCGGCGACCGGGTATTCGAGGGCGTGGCGATCGGCCGATCTGGCGAGGACGTAGCGGTTTTCGCCGTCGATCTGCACGGGGACCATGATGCCGAACAAAAACCGTTTGACGAGAGGGCCCATAAACAGATCGGTGACCTGCGGCGTACCTGTTGCGAGAGCCTTCTTTATAAATTCCGGAACCATCGCTTCCGTAATCGCCGTCTTCGGCAAGGGGGTACCGGAGGGCCCCGAGGTATTGACAAGCTGCTGGAGGTTGCGATCGAACAGTATGATGTTGCCGCTTTGTCGAAAGGCCGGCGAAGCCTCGGCTTGGCGCTGGAACTGGGCAAAGTCGCCTTCGCGGAGCGACGGTGATGCTGCCAATGCCTGCAGCCTCTCGATCTCGCCAATGATCTCATGGTCAACTTCCGCGGATATCGTACGTGCTTCACTCATGAGGTCATTGTGCACGTGGCGGAGGTGCTCATCGGTGACGCGGGCGCCCGCGTATGCGCCAAATAGCAGGAGCGGCGCAACAATCGCGCCCCCGAGCATGATTAGCAGGTGCCACAATGGTCGCGGCGCGCGGAGAGCGGGCGTCGTTCCGATCTGCAAGAGGATCGCGCCGGCGACGCAAAGCACGCCGACAGCGGTCGGCAACGCAGGCGGCTTTAACCAGCCGTAGCGAATATGGATTCCGGTCAAGTGGGCGAGCAGGGCGAACACCGCCATGACGCTCGCCAGGCCGCCGAGCGCGGTGGCGGCGACGTGATGCCCTTCGAAGCGGCTTAGCGCGAGTGAGCCGCCCGCGAGTGCGATTGCCAGCGGCATCCCGTTTATCATCCGCAACGAGGTTGCCTCGGCTCCCGGCACCATAGTCCACGGCACCAGCCAGCGATTGATGCCGAGATCGACACCGAACAGATCGAGCAAAGCGAGAGCGGCCACCACAAGGCTAATCGCAAACGCCAATCGCGAGCCTTTGCCGGGATGCACGAGCGCGAGGCCGAGTGCTGCGAGGCACATGGCCGTCACGGGTTTCACAGTACCGAAGCTCGAGCCCCAACTCGACAGCAGTGGCAGCCCGGCCCACGGGCCGATGAGCGCCGCGGCGGCTATCGTCACCGCGGTAAGGCCGGCAACTTGACCCGCGTATTGTCTCCTCAGGCTGCCTGCCTGACCAACAAACAGCATGACGTAGGCTCCAACGCTCCATGGCGCTATATGTCGCGCTCTCCAGTCAGCCGGGCGACCTCCGGGCGGATTTGAGGTGCACGTCCATCGAAGATCACACCGTCTCATTGACGCCCCGGGAAAACGGGCAGTGGGCTTGTGCGATGCGGGGACGATGACGGAAGATCGAAAAAGGAAGTCAGCCCATGAGCAGGGTGGCCCGCCGATGCGCGCGCTTGCTGCCGATTTACCGGAGACCTCAGCCCGTCCCCGACCAAGCACTTATTTGGAGCCTATATCACCGGCGAAAATGAAGGAAGGGCTTGCGCAGGCATTGCGGCGACGGCCAGCGCATCTGCCCCGACTCGTTTGGCGTTGATGTTCCAGGTTCGCCGCGTGAGGCCCGCCCCTCAAGCATAACTTTCCCGCTCGCGCCGCCCGAACGAGGTCGGATCATCAAACTGGGCGGTCAACACGGGTTACCTCGCCAGGTCATATAAGCCAAGGTCGTGAGCAGGTCGATAACGCGGTTAACTGATGCTGGTTTAGCATTTGATGGTGTAAGTTTGTTCGCGCGGCTGCTTCAATGCTTGACCCCTGACGTCGTAAGCGTACTGCGGCTTGGGCCGTGCGGCTCTTCGTTTCTGGCGATAAAAGGACAGCCCGTGGACCGGTCTGCCGGCGAGCCGATCGATCGCGAGGTTATGCTGTGAGCAGCCAGTGCGCGTTGACACTCCGTGGAAACGTCCATGACGGGTGGCGCCCGACCGGCGGTGTGGGTTTGTGTGGGCCCCGGCGTCCCAGTGACTGACTTGTGGCACGCTCTTTTTCTGCCCTTCCCTGAGGGGGGCAACGGTCACATTCTCTGGCGCGTTAACGCAAATCTTCGGCGCAAAATCGCAGGGAGGAAGGGGGATCGTTTTCCCTCAATGCACGTTGCCTATGTGAGTAACGTACTTCCTTTCCGACTTGGCCCCGCTACTTAGCGGGGCCATTTTGTTGAAAGCGGGAGGACGATCCCCATGCCTACTGGTTCGTTTGCGCCGGCGCCAGAGCTGCGGCCGGATGAGGTTCGGCGGGTTTTTGCAGCTGACGAGGTCGTGTCGCAATGCCGGGCGCTCGGCGCGTGCCGATCGCGCCGCTGAGCGCGATGACCGGCATTGGCCGCAAGTATCTTCACGCGATCATTCTCGGCGCTGGGGTGCGGCGGATTGCTGCCCTCTGCTGACGGCTGATTCGCAAGATCGAGAGCGGCAAGATCGTGTTTCGCCGTAGGGCTTGCTACGGCGACGAACCCAATCAACCGGAGATCGTCAGAGGTAGCTGTTCGCTGCGCATTACGCACACCACCTTGCCGATCGAGAAGGGCGGAGTTTATGACCGCAAAGTCTG
>JASHRR010000660.1 GCA_030037185.1 Xanthobacteraceae bacterium
TCAGGTTGTCGATCATCAGCTGGCCGATGGCGGTGCGGGTCTCTACGGTGGCGCTGCCATGGTGCGGTTGCAGCAACACGTTAGGCAACTTAAGGAACATCGGCGCAATCCGTGGCGAGTTCTCGAAGACATCAAGCGCCGCAAAACCAAGTCGGCCGTCACGTAGGCATTCGATCAGCGCTGCCTCGTCCACGACGCTGCCGCGCGCGACATTGATCAGCGTTCCTTCGGGCCCAAGCGCCTCGATCACGGAAGCGGAGATGAGGCCTCGCGTCTCTTCGCCGCCTTTGCACGCGACCATTAGAAAATCACTGCGCCGTGCCAGTTCGACGAGGTCGGAAATGTATTCATAGGGTATACCGGGTTTCGGCCGCGGTCCATGCCACACGACCTTCATGCGGAACGCCTGGGCCCGATCCGCGATGGCGCGGCCGATGCCGCCAAGCCCGACCACGCCTAAGGTCTTGCGGCCGATACTGCGGCCGAGCCTGATTGGCCCCTTGAGCCATTCGCCGCTGCGCACATAACGGTCGGCATAGGTGATCTGCCGCGCCGAAGCGAGCATCATGCCGATGGCGAGATCGGCGCATTCGTCCGCCATCACGCCCGGCGTGTTGGTGACGGGAATGCCACGCTCGCGCGCCGCCGCAAGATCGATGCCATCGACCCCGACGCCGAAGCACGAGATGATTTCGAGCGTCGGCAGCGACGCGATGAGCTCCCGAGTGGCGCCGCGATTAGCTTCGGTTGCAATCGCCCTGATACTGACCTTGAGGTCGCGACTGAGCGTTCCTTCTGGCAGCGGGTAGACGGTGAAGTGGTGAAGCTCGAACAGCTCGGCGAGCGTGCTCATCGTTGCCGGCGGAAACACGCCGAGTGATAGAACGACGGGCTTTATTGGTTGGATCAAATTTCGAAGACCTTTTTTTCAGTCAGGTGCAGGCACGCGCTGGGCCCGTTCGCTTCGACGAGGTAGTTGTCGCAGATGACGGCGAACAGGGCATCGGTCTCGTAGCCGGGATGCACCGCCAGATTCATGCCGGCCGCCAGCGTCATCGTCTCGTCGGACCGCACCAGCGGCCGTTCGACCAGATCATATCCCTGGCCGTGGCAATAGAGGCGCAGTTCAGGCGGTAAATTCCGGCTGCGCATATATTCGTCGTGAGCAGCGGCAATGTCGCGGCACGAGGCGCCCGGCTTGATCAGGGACAACGTGTGTTCCTGTGCGGCCATCATGGCGGCAAAGCCATCGCGCAGTTGCTGG
This sequence comes from Xanthobacteraceae bacterium, assembly GCA_030037185.1. The sequence continues at coordinate 1,265 of JASHRR010000660.1, forward strand.
GTCGCCTTGCCGAACACCATGGTGCGGGCAAGTTCCGTGTAGAAGCCGCCCGGGCCGTTGTTCTCGATCAGGATGGTGAAATGGTCCCCCGGCTTGAGAACGCGTCCCTGCTGGTAACGGTCAGCGAAGCCGGACCGCACCCCAAGCGGTGCCGAATTGCCGAGAAACAGCCCCTGCTCGCTGCCGAGCAGGCGTCCTTCGTATTGGGCGAGCGCCGTGATTTCGGTGTCGCGCATGCCGGGCCTCACCTTTGCGAGCAGCCGTGCAAAGATTTCGTCCTGCATATGCGCCGCCCGGCGAATGGCGCTGATTTCCTCCGGGCTCTTGACGGCTTTGATCCAGTCGATGGTCTGCGTCATCTCGGCCAGCCGGATCGGCGTCAAATCCTGCGCCAGGCGGGCCATGAACTTGTGCGGCAGCGCCCCGCCGCCCGCGATCCCAACCACTTCGTAGTTTCGCCGTTTGATGTCCGACACCACCAGCTCGGCGTGGTACGCGTCGGTGTAGGCGACCGAACTAAAGGCCGGCGTGGTCAGGATTTCTCCGACCCCGCGATGGATTTCATCGTTGCCGCCAAGCTTGCGGCGGCCACCCTGCGGGCCCATGTCGATGACCGTCATCCAATCATTGGCATGAAACACCACGGTCTTCGGGTAGCCGTTGGTGGCGGGATGATCGGTGAGCCATTTAACATGACCACCCAGCCAGTCGTTATTGCTCTGCACGACGAGAGCCTCGACGCCTTGCTGTGCCATCGCCTTGCGCACCGCGACCCAGCGGCGCTCAAGCTCGGCATCCGATATCGGATTGAGCAGTCTTTCGTTCATCTCTGGCGCCCCTGGTGGAAGATGATTCGTTCAAATGCCGTGATAAGCGCGAAACCACTCAACGAATTTCTCGATGCCAACCTCAATCCGCGTATCGGGCGCGAATCCGATGGCCTGTCGCAAGTCCTCCACGTCCGCACAGGTTTGCGCAACGTCGCCCGCCTGCATCGGCAACAGTTCCCGGATCGCCTTTTTCCCAAGCGCCGTCTCCATCAGGCGCACCACTTCCATGAGATCCACTTGGCTATGATTACCGATGTTGTAGATGCGCCAGGGCGCTGTGCTGGTTGCCGGATCCGGGCTGTTGCCCGACCACGCCGTATTTCCCCGCGCCACATGGTCGATGAGTTTGACAACCCCGTTTGCCACGTCATCGACATAGGTGAAATCCCGCCGCATGTCGCCGCCGTTGAACAGCTTGATAGGCCGGCCTTCGAGAATCGCCGTCGCGAACAGCCACATCGCCATGTCGGGCCGGCCCCACGGGCCGTACACGGTGAAGAACCGCAGGCCGGTCGCGGGAAGGTCGAACAGGTGGGCGTAGGCGTGGGCCATCAGCTCGTTGGCTTTTTTGGATGCACCGTAGAGGCTGAGCGGGTGATCGACATTCTGTCCGACGCTGAACGGCATTTTCGTGTTGGCGCCATAGACCGAAGAAGATGACGCGTAAGGCAGGTGGCGGATGCGTGCGCGCCGGCAGCC
>JASHRR010000661.1 GCA_030037185.1 Xanthobacteraceae bacterium
AAATCTTGCTTGAAGGAAACCAGCGGTCAGCGACCACTAGTCGAACGGTGCAAGTTCGCGGCGGTTAGGTTAAGGAGTTCGCTGGCAGGCTGAACAGAGTCCGCTGAACAGAGTCTAGCGTACGCCGGTTTTTCTGGTCCCGGTCCTGTTGCATGATCTGATGCGGTGGGCGCCGTTGTCGGTCCTCAAGCAGGACATCGAACAGCAGATGAACCTGATTAACAGCCGCGCCCCTTCGCCCCCAGTCAGGCGTTCGGCTCTGGCTGGAGCACTGGAGCTCAAATAGGGTGGGGCAGGGACGGCCCTGCCGTTGCCCGGGCGCTGCCGTCGGCGGGATTGCTCAATAGAAGGCGAAAGGCGCGCGAGGCCGGTGCACCACAGGCTAGGTCCGTCCTTTGCCGAGCCTGCGTTGTCGCTCGATCTCGCCGTCACTTCCGCCCCTCATTGAAGTACCGCAAATCCGGAGGCTGCTGGCCCTTCTTGGCGGGCATCAGGAGGCCATCCCCGCCCACCATATAGTCCTCCGGGCCGATGCGAACATGCGGGTTGCCCTCCGCGCAGTCCCACGCAATCCACACCGGGCGTCTGCCCGGATCGCGAACGTAGCTCTTCATCACCGTCCACGGCCGCGTCAGCGCGTGATCAATGACGGTGATGTCGTCATGGAGGATGTTGCGGTCTGCCTTGTCGAGGTAAATGCGCTCCATCACCACCGTTTGGTTGTCCTCGTGCAACGGAATGCCGGTCTGGTCGAAAGCGCGCTGCCCCCTGAAATAGCGGGTCTCGACCAGGAGGGTATCGAACTTTCCGTCAGCATCCTCGTCGATCCATCTGCCGATGGAGTACCCGATGCGGCTCGGCTCGACGTCGGCAGGCCAGTCGCGGCCGTCGGTATAGATTCTGCGATGCATGTAACCGTCAGGCCCGGCAACGTGAGTGGTGTCGGCCGTGATGATGAATTCGAGCGGCGTATAGGCCGTCATCCGCATGGGCATGCCGGACGAGATGCAAAGATAATCCGGCGCGAAACCGCCACCGCCGGCCGCCTGATCCGCCAGGCTCGCTTCAAGAATCTTTTGATACTCGGGTGTCAGCGGCGCCTTCTGAGCAAGGCCGGGACGCTTGGTAGGGTCAAATGAGGGGGCGATGCCCGGCGTTTCCTGGCGGTTCCATTGACCCTTCAGGTCGGGATAGTTCGAGTCATCGAACGCCGATGCGCTGCCGGGCATAAGCATCAACGCGGCACCCAAAAAGCCGCCAGCAGAAAACTTTCCGATTGACATTACGTCCTCCCGGGCAACCGAACGCGACATCGCAAAGGCTACACCTTTTGCCGTTGCCCGCGAAGCACCCGCGCGAATCATCAATTGCAGTCTGATAAAAAAACATAAGGGACGGCCGCAGGGCCGTCCCTTAGTGCCGCCGCGAAGGGGCCATGCCGGCAGAACGCCGCAGGGGCGCGGGGCAACCACTCGCGATGTCAGGCTTTGGCGAATGGCACGGCGACGAACCTCGTTACATCGCCGGATTGCACCCGCATCAGCACTGAATACTTGCCGTCCTTGTACAGGCTCGCAAGCTGCTGGCGCACGTCTTCGGGTTTCGATACCTTCTTACCGGCGACATCAAGGATTACGTCTCCGGCCTTGATGCCCTGGTCGGCTGCCGGTCCGCTTGGATCGACCGCCACCACGCTGACGCCCTGATCGCCGTCGCCGGTCGCCGGGGCGAGCGTGAGCCCGATGCGCGGCGTGCCGCTGTTCGGCGCGCCTTGCTGCTGCGTGCTTGCATTGGCCTGACGCTGATCGGAGGCTTCACCAATCGTCAGCGATACGCTCTTGGTTTCGCCCTTGCGCCAGACGGCGAGCTTGGTCGAGGTGCCGGGCGCCATGGCGCCGATCTGGCGCGCGAGATCGCGCGAGTCCTTCACATCATGGCCGTCAACCGCCGTGATGACATCGCCCGCCAGGATGCCGGCCTTGGCGGCGGGACTGCCGGATTGCGGCTCATCGACCAGCGCGCCCTCCGCCTTCTTCAAGCCGAGGCTGTCGGCGATGCCTGCCGTCACCGGCTGGACGCTCACGCCCATCCAGCCGCGGGTCACGCGGCCTTTGTCCTTGAGCTGGGCGACGATCATTTTTGCCGTATTGGCCGGGATATCAAAGCCGATCCCGACGGAACCGCCGGACGGCGAATAGATGGCGGTATTGACGCCGACCACGTTGCCATCGAGGTCAAAGGTTGGACCGCCGGAATTACCGCGGTTGATCGGCGCATCGATTTGGATGAAGTCGTTCAGGCCGGAGCCGATATCACGGCCGCGGGCGGAAACGACACCCGCCGTCACGGTGCCGCCAAGGCCGAACGGATTGCCGACCGCCACCACCCAGTCGCCGATGCGCGGCTCGCGGTCGGCGAATTTGACGAACGGGAAATTGTTGCCGTCAACCTTGATCACCGCGAGATCGGTCTTGGGGTCGGTGCCGATGACCTTCGCAGGAAGAGTCTTGCCGTCATCGGTGACCACCTGCACGGTCTTGGCGTTGTCGACCACATGGTTGTTGGTCACCGCGTAGCCATCGGCCGAAATGAAGAAACCGGAGCCTTCGGCGGCCATTTGCGGCATGCCGAATTGCCGGTTTTGCATGCCGTTCGGCATATCCTCGAAGCCGAATTGGCGGAAGAACCGTTCAAAGGGCGAGCCCGGCCGGAACGGCATCTCGTCGTCGTCCTTCGCGCCCGTCCGCTGCGCGGCCGCGTCGAGCCGGACGCGCACCGAAATAACGGCGGGCTTCACCTTCTCTACGAGGTCGGCAAAACCTCGCGTCTCCCGGGCGGTGTCGCCCGCTGCAGCAGCGAAGGAAACCCAGCCCGAAGACTTTGTCTCAGTCTGCGGGCCTATTCCGCCGGCCAGCACCGCAATGCCGACACCGGCGGCCGAAGCAAGCAACGCCACCCGGCGCAGTGCGAGGAATTTGCGCACGGGAGGATTATCGCGGCTATTATCGCGCTGAATCATATGGTTTGCTCCACGTTTTGATTTGATGCGTGACCGATGCAACGCACCCTAAGACACGAATAAACATTCAACGTTACGCTCACCTGTCCCGCGCATTAACGTTTGTTGAGCTGCGGTACGGCGCGCCGCGATCGATTGCCGCACGAGAAGATGGCGTGCAGCAGCGGTTATTTGATCGTCCTGCGGATAATTGAAGAGTCTTGGGGCCGCATTTGCCCACACTGGCTGCAATCGAAGTTACTGCTGCCCGACAAGAAACGATTTCGTAGCTGACGAAACAGTGACGACGATTATTCTCCTTGATGTGTGCCGCCTTGGTGATCGGCCACCATTTCTCGATCTGCGCTTTCTTCAAAGGCGGCGAGCCGGTGGGCGTCAGCTGATCGCTCGGGGAAAGCTCGTTGCCGCCTCGCGAGCTTCCGATCCGTGGCGGGATCAGCGAGCGCGCCAAGACAGCCGCTGCGATGATCGGCTGCAGCGTTGGCGGTGGCGCCGACATGCCGTTCGATAAGGCGATCTGGAGGGCGCCCCTCCTCATCCACTGTCGGGATATCGGCGCCACTGGGGTGTTGGCACGCTTTCTGGTCTCGGCAGCCGAAATGGACGAGAGGGAACGCGCCGGATGATCAGTTCTCGAATTAAAATATGACTGAGAGAGAGGTAAGTAGGGTGGTTGCAAACGTCCGATATTGGACGGCTTGTGCCTTTGCCATGTTATGGCTTCTTATGGGCTTATATTCCGGAAATGGAAACAAGTTGGATGGCGCTCTCTTGTTGTGTTCGCGCCTCCCGTTTTTCGTTATATCCTTGTTGTGCCGCACGATGCTGCCGCACAGCGGTGCCGCACCGCCGTAAATCCCGACCAGTTCGCGCCGAAACGAGGCGCCAGGCGGGTAGGACCAGATTGGACCACTCGGCCGTAAAAAGCTCGATCCAAGCCTCAGCCGATCCCTTCCGCCCTGATCTGCGCCCGCAGTGCGTCGATGAGCGTGAGCGTGCCCTTGCGCTCCACATGCCAGAAGGTCCAGCCGTTGCAGGCCTCCAATCCTTGCGCCAGCGCGCCGATGCGATGGATCGAGCCCACGGCGTCGCCAAGCATAACGGCGCCGTCGGCACGCACCAACGCCCTGTAGCGTCGCTTGGCGTCGAACAGGTCTGTCCCAGGCGCGATCATGCCGCGCTCGATCAGCGCAGAGAACGGCACGCGGGGAGCTTCGCGCGCTCTCGGAAACGAAACAAGAGAAGCCTCGGGTAACGGCTCTACGGCCGCGATGCGGCGTTGCGCCGCCTCCAGATAGATCTCGTCGCGCTCGACGCCGATGAACCGTCGGCCGAGGCGCTTTGCCATCGCGCCGGTGGTGCCGGTGCCGCAGAACGGGTCGAGCACGAGATCGCCGCGGCGCGACGACGACAGAATCACCCGGGCGAGCAGCGCCTCCGGCTTCTGAGTGGGATGCAACTTCCTGTTGTCGCGGCCCTTGAGGCGCTCCTCGCCGGTGCACAGGGCAAGAGTCCAGTCCGAGCGCACCTGGATATCCTCGTTGCCGGCCTTGAGGGCCTCGTAGTTGAAGGTGTACTGCCGTGCAGCGGCCTCGCGCGAGGCCCAGATCAAGGTCTCGTGCGCGTTGGTGAAGCGCCGCCCACGAAAATTCGGCATCGGATTGATCTTGCGCCAGATCACGTCGTTGAGAATCCAAAAACCGAGATCCTGCAATATCGCGCCGACGCGGAAAATGTTGTGGTACGTCCCAATCACCCACAACGTCGCGTTCGGCTTCATCAGCCGCCGGCACGACTGCAGCCACGCGCGGGTGAAATCGTCGTAGGCGGCGAAATTCGAAAACTTGTCCCAATCGTCGTTGACGGCATCAACACGCGAATCGTCGGGACGCTTGAGGTCGCTTTGCAGCTGTAGATTGTAAGGGGGGTCGGCAAACACGAGGTCGACCGAGCCGGCGGGCAGCTTCGCAAGCTCGGCCACGCAATCGCCGTGCAGAATCTGCGGCGCCGATCGGGACGGCTGCCCATCCTCGCGACGACTCAGCTGGGGAATCAAGCGGGGCGCCCGGTTGGACGCCCCGCTGCGTGGCATGGCCATATCTCAGGACTCTTTGATCTCGCACGCGGTCGGCGACGCAGGACCTTCATCCGACGGTCACGATCATGGCGGCTCAAAGTAAAAATGGGCTTAATGTGACAATGGCCCACGCGCGCCGACGTAAAGATTGGGCCACCCCTGGGCGTTGCCGGCGCAGGTCATCGACCGTCTGGGGATCGACAGGCGCCATCGCACAGCGGCTGTCGTGCGCATCTGCCGCTTGCAGCAGGGCAGGGTAGAGCTTCGGGGACCCAAGATCGGGAGCGCAAGCGCGAGCATAAGGGCCGCCCGCTGCAAACGCCGCTGCACTGGCGCCGTCAGCGTCTGATCACCATATTGCGGTTGATTGCGCGGTTTCAGAGTGTTCCAAGTTGGTGCTATCAGGCTTTTGAGGGGGAGGGCCCGGCAAAAAACCTGCGGGCTGCATCGAACGACGAGCTTCGGTGCGACAAGCTTCGGTACGACGAAGAGCCAGGCGATGGAGCGCTACAATGCGTTTGGACGACACCGAACAGAGCGACAATATCGAGGATCGTCGCGGTGAACCGGGCGGTTTTGGCCTGCCTATGGGCGGCGGGGGCCTCGGGATCGGTACCATCGTGGTGCTGGGCCTGCTCGGCTGGGCGCTCGGCATCGATCCGCGCATCCTGATCAGCGGCGGAGAGATCCTGTCCGGCGGCCCGCATGTTCAGCAGTCGATGCCACTCGGGCAGTCGCGGCGCACCGGCAAGCCAAGCGACGACATCGGGAGATTCGTCTCCACCGTCCTCGGCAACATCGACGCCGAATGGACCGACATATTCCAACGGGACGGCAAGACCTACCGTAAGCCGGTGCTCGTCCTCTATCAGGGCCAGACCCAGGCGGCCTGCGGCGGGGTGGCGCAAAGTGCGATGGGGCCTTTCTACTGCCCAAATGACCGCAAGGTCTATCTCGACACCTCCTTCTTCCGCGAAATCGAGTCGCGCTTCCACGGGTGCGAAGGCAAAGCGTGCGAGTTCTCGCAGGCCTATGTGATCGCCCACGAGGTCGGCCATCACGTGCAGAATTTGTTGGGAATTCTTCCCGAGGTACAGCGTCGGCAGCAGGGTATGGACCGCGCGAGTGCAAATCGCTACCAGGTCCAGGTGGAACTGCAAGCCGACTGTTTTGCTGGCGTTTGGGCGAAACATGAGAACAACCGGCTCCAGCGCGAGGGTAAGCCGCCTCTGGTCGAGGCCGGCGATATTGAGGCAGCGCTGCAGACAGCTTCCGCCATTGGCGACGACACGCTCCAGCGCAAAGCGACCGGGCGCGTCGTACCGGACAGCTTTACCCACGGCAGCTCGGAGCAGCGGCAGCGCTGGTTCATGACCGGCTACCGGGACGGGACCGTCGCGGCCTGCAATACCTTCAGGTCGGCGAATTTATGATTTGTGCGGCGGTTTGCCGAGTTGCGATTCTCCGCACGTCAGCAAGAGGCGGAGATGCTCAACTCTTCGTCCAGCCCGATTGTGTGTTCCAATGAGATGCAATCGCCTGTCCGGCCGTCACGCCCGCGCTGGTCGCAGGCAATCCATCTTTCCGTTGATGCCTTCAGCGGGAGAAGCCGTCGCTTTCCGGGACAAGCCCGGCCGTGACTCCGCATAATCGCCATGCCCGGCATCGACGAGAGTAAACAATTCATCCC
>JASHRR010000662.1 GCA_030037185.1 Xanthobacteraceae bacterium
CAACCCGTTGGCGGCGCGTTGGCGCTCCCCGCCGATCTGAACGGCTTGCGGCCTCGTGAAAAGCGAGCAGCAGCCACGATGGTGGCCGCGTGCGCCTGCCCTTGTGGCGCCGGGATTAACCGCGGTCCGAGGTGCCCCTTGGCCCGGATGCCCTGACCGCACCGGGACACCCCCAACGTATCTCCAACACCGGGCTCGTGGTAAAGCCACGCGGCGGCAGCCAGGGCGACCACCAATCGCGCCGTCGGCCGCCCGTCCCTCCAGATTGCCGCCCGGGCACACCTTGCGGCGTTCCATTCAGGGCTACGAAGCGTTAATCGCTGAGCTTTAAGGTGGTGGCCGGTCGGAAACGGTGTCTTTGAGGAGGCCACTCCCACCGCCCCGACCGGCCGAACCCCACGGACTCAGGAGATGCGGCGGACCTGAGTAAGCCGCAGGGTTTTGCGCTGGCCGAACGACCATTGGGTCTCTCGCGGCGCCTTGCCGCGGGTCGGCCTTTGCTACCGCAAATCTATCGAATACAGCCCGGAAGACAATGCTTAAGCCCATAAAACGCCACCTATACTTCGATCAACCATGAATTTTAACGATGAATTTTAAGAACTTTAATGAGGTCTTGGCTCAGTGGCGAAGCATGGGGCGAGAGAGGCAGCGGTCAGCCTGAGGAGCCTGCCCTCGGCTTGGTGAAGCCGTTCTGAATCCGGCCCGATGTGCCGCGCACGGATCCGGTTGACGAAATGACTGGCTGCGCGTTCGCTGCCGGCCGGCACACCCGCGAAAGTGCGCCGCGCGCTGTCGCCGCTTTTGGATGGGAGCGTACAGCTCTTGCGCGCCACGCCATATCGCGCCCAAGGGGCGCCCCGCGCCGAAGCCATTGGCCTTCCCGGCAGCCGTCTCTATATTTTCGATATGGCGGAAACCCGGAGACTTGGACATGCTCGCGCGCGATGAAGACATCCTCAAGGCCGCGGAGGACTGGCGGCGTGAAGGGCGCGACGTTGCGCTCGCCACCGTGGTGGAGACGTGGGGCTCAGCGCCGCGGCCGGTCGGTTCCAACCTCGTGATCGACCAGCAGGGCAATTTTCTCGGCTCGGTATCGGGCGGCTGCGTTGAGGGCGCGGTGGTGACGGAAGCCATCGAGGTGATCGAAACCGGCACGCCGAGAATACTGGAATTCGGCGTCGCCGACGAAACCGCTTGGAAGGTCGGCTTGTCGTGCGGCGGCACGATCCGGGTTTACGTCGAGAAGGTGGATTAGCCCCTCCCTCTTTCGGGGAGAGGGTGAAGGCTTTAGAAAAGCTCAAGAGTCGCCGATACGCCCCCCGCGCGGAATGCACGCGAACCTCCTGCTCACTCATTTCTTGCCCCTCCCCGCAAGCGGCAGGAGGTAAGAGCCGACTGAATCCTTGCAATGAGACTGTCATGCGCCTCGACATCCTGAAATCGCTCAACGCCGAGCGCGCCGCGCGGCGCGCGGCCGTCATCGTCACCGACATCGCGACCGGGGCGCAACGCTTCGTCGCCGCCGCGCAGATCGACGCCGATCCGCTGCGCGACATCCTTCAATCGCATCTGCGCAGCGGCAAGAGCGGCATGGAGGAGACTGCGCAGGGCCGGGTTTTTCTGACCGTTCACGTGCCGCCGCCACGGCTTGTCGTCACCGGGGCGGTGCATATCAGCCAGGCGCTGGCGCCGGTGGCGGCGCTCCTCGGCTACGACGTGACGATCGTGGATCCGCGCACCGCCTTCGCCAGCCCGGAGCGCTTCCCCGACGTGAAGCTGATCCCACAGTGGCCCGATGAGGCGCTGCCGCCGCTGGGCGTCGATCGCTACACCGCGTTTGCCGCGCTGACACACGATCCCAAGATCGACGATCCGGCATTGCTCCACGCGCTTTCACGCGATTGCTTCTATATCGGGGCGCTCGGTTCGAAGAAGACCCATGCGCGCCGCCTCGAGCGGCTCAAGGCGCAGGGTGCGACCGATGGCGCGCTGTCGCGCATCCATGCGCCGATCGGCCTTGCCATCGGGGCAGTGTCGCCCGGAGAAATTGCAATTGCCATCATGGCCGAGATCACCGCCTCCTTGCGCCTCGCTGCTGATTTTCTGTCCTCCCCAAGCGGGCGGCAAGTCAATTTGCCTTCCTCCGGCCCCCACCCCAGCCCTCCCGTGCCTGCGGGGGAGATGAGGGTGGAGGCCGGCGCAAACTAGGGAGGAGGATGCCGGATGAAGTTCGGACCCGTCGCGCCCGGCGACGCCAAGGGCGGCATCGTCGTCCATTCGATCCGGCAGGGCGGTCTGGTGCTCAAGAAGGGCAGCGTGGTGGGTGACGCCGACATTGCGGCACTGACGGCCGCCGGCATCAAGACCATCATGGTTGCGCGAATTGAGCCTGGCGACGTCTGCGAGGACGTGGCAGCCGCCGAACTCGGGGCGGCTATCGCCGGCGAAGGCGTGCAATTGGACCGGGCTTTCACGGGGCGAGCCAATCTGTTCGCCGAGACCGCCGGCGTGGTGGTGGTCGATCGGGCCGGCATCGACCGTTTCAACGAGGTCGATGCCGATATTACGCTCGCCACGCTCGATGCCTTCGCGCCGGTCGTGCCTGGCAAGATGATCGCGACAGTGAAAATCATTCCCTTCGCGGTGAGCGCCGCCGCGCGCGACAAGGCGCTTGCGGTGGCGCGCGCTGCTTCGCCTTTGGTTGGTGTCGCGCCATATCGGCTTCGCAAGGTAGGCGTCATCTCCACCGTGCTGCCGGGCTTTGCTGACAAGGTGATCGAGAAGACCCTGCGGGTGACGCAGGAGCGGCTCGTGCCGGCAGGCGCCAAGATCGTCGCCGAGCGGCGCGTACGCCATGAGTCGCGAGCGCTCGCTGGCGCACTTTGCGATGTGCTCGACGCCGGCGCCGAACTCGTCATCGTGTTCGGCGCCTCTGCGATTGCGGACCGGCGCGACGTCATTCCGGCCGCCGTCGAGGAGGTTGGGGGCATCATCGAGCATTTCGGCATGCCGGTTGATCCCGGCAACCTCATGCTGGTGGCATCTATCCGCGGTCATCCGGTGCTTGGCGCACCCGGCTGTGCCCGCAGCCCGCGCGAAAACGGCTTCGACTGGGTGCTCGAGCGGCTGCTTTGCGGACTGCCGGTGAGGCGGCGCGACATTACCGCCATGGGCGTCGGCGGCTTGTTGATGGAAATCGTCACCCGCCCGCAACCGCGCGCCGTCGAGGTCAAGCCCGGCCGGCGCATCGCCGCAATCGTGCTGGCGGCAGGGCGCTCGACGCGCATGGGCGGACCCAACAAGCTGTTGGCCGAGATCAATGGCCGGCAGCTGGTTCGCATTGCGGCCGAGGAGGCGCTCGCGTCGCAGGCGCGGCCCGTCATCGTGGTGACCGGCCATCAGCGCGAACGCGTCGAGACGGCGCTCAAGGGCCTCGACGTGATGCTGGCGCACAACGGAGATTTCGCCGAAGGTCTTTCGACCTCGCTCAAGGTTGGCGTTGCGGCGCTGCCTGCCGACGTGGACGGCGCCATCGTCTGCCTTGGCGACATGCCGCAGGTCAACGCACAGCTCATCGACCGGCTGTTTGCTGCCTTTGACCCGGAAAAGGGTGCGCTGGTCGTGGTGCCGACCATCGACGGCAAGCGTGGCAACCCGGTGGTATGGTCGCGCCGCTTCTTCCCGGAACTGGCGGCACTCGACGGCGACGTCGGCGCGCGCCATCTCATTGCCAGCTATCCGGAGGCCGTCACCGAAGTGCAGCTCGCCAGCAATGCCGCGCTGATCGATGTCGATACGCCTGATGCGCTCAAGGCCGTGAAGGCTGAGATCGAACGCGCGTCATGAACGGCTGCCCGGCCGCCAAGCCGTCCGGAGGCAGTTTCTGGCCTTGCGGCCCGCAAGCGGGCGTTGCTCGGCCTTGCCTCGGCGTTGAGCAGCCGTTCTAGCAGGCATCCCCGGCGCATAGGCGAGGGTGGCAGATGTCTCCGCCCGCCGATCAGGGGAGGCTTGCCCCCCTCGATGCGGCTCGCACGCGATGACATGAGACAGAAACCACCTGCCTTGCGCATGGTCGCGCAACCGATTTTTTCCGGCGGGCGATGCTGGCCGCTCTCCCGGCGTCAAGCGCAAACCATTGGTGGCTGCCCGGATCGAAGTTCGGTGAGGCGCCCGGCCTCGTTGGCAGGAGGATTGGCGGCCAACGCCGACCAGGAGGGCGAAATCTGGAATCAGACCGCGAGAAATCGCATAGGTGGATGACGTCGTCGGGGTATATCAAAAACGCGGACGCTGCCTCATCATCGCGATGCCCCTGAGATCAATCGATGAACGACGTTTCCACATCATACGAACCGGCCACCGGCCCGCAATCGCAAGCCGGCAACCACCTCGCCATCGCGTTCCTCAACCTCGCGCACGCCATCGACCATTTCGTACTGCTGATCTTTCCGGCCGTCGTGATCTCCCTCGCGTTCGTGTTCGGCCGTCCCTACGAGGAGATGATCGCGCTGTCGACCGGGGGGTTCGTGGCGTTCGGGATGTTCTCGATTCCGGCAGGCTGGCTCGCCGACCGCTGGAGCCGACGCAACATGATGGCGCTGTTCTATTTCGGCTGCGCCGGCTCGCTTGTCGCCGCTGGCCTGGCGCCAACCCCCTTATCGCTTGCGGTGGCGATTTTTTTCGTTGGCATGTTCGCCGCCATCTATCACCCGGTTGGCATGGCGATGCTGCTCGATGTGTCGCGGGCACGGCCGCGCACGCTCGCATTCAACGGCGTGTGCGGCAATCTCGGGGTGACGCTGGCGGCCGGGATTTCCACCACGCTGGCAGCATCGATCGACTGGCGCGCCGCCTTCCTGGCGCCGGCTGCGGTGTGTGCCGCGCTCGGCATCGCGTATCTCGCGCTGGTGCCCGACGACCGCCACCGCACCGGTAAGCGCAGCGCCACCGCGAACGTCGTGCTGTCGCCGCGTGCCGCCGCGGTGATGTTCGGCTGCTACCTGGCGATCTCGCTCGCGGGCGGCCTCACCTTCAATACCGCGCTGATCGCGCTGCCGAAGCTTGTAGACGAGCGGGTCGGCGAAGGCGTGCCGCTGATCGTGGTCGGCTGGCTGGCGACCGGCATCTTCCTGTGCGGCGCCCTGGCGCAGCTTGCGGTCGGCCGGCTGATCGAGCGGACGCCGCCGCACCTCCTTTTCGCCGCCGTTGCGACGGTGCAATTTCTCGGCGTGACCTGGGCCGGGCACGCCACCGGCCCGGCGCTGATCGCAGCGCTGGCGGTGGCGATCGGGGCGATCTACGGCCAGACGACGGTCGGCGATATTGTGATCGCGCGCTATGTTGCCGACGCTTGGCGCGGCCGGGTCTATGCGGTGCGGTATTTCCTCACCTTCATCACCTCGGGCGTCGCGGTCCAGCTCATCGCCCAGCTCTACGGCCGCGGCGGCTTCGACCTCGTGCTCGCTGCTATCGCGGTGACCGGCTTCATCATGATGGCGGGGGTTTACGTGATGGCAGCGGCCGTCAACGGTGCCGAGACAGTCCACCGCGCGGCGCAGCCGGCCGAGTAGGGCAATCGGCGCGACGAAAGGC
>JASHRR010000663.1 GCA_030037185.1 Xanthobacteraceae bacterium
CGCAGATTTCGGCAGCGGGTTCCTGATGCGCTCGGGCTATAGCGTTGCCTGGAACGGCTGGGCCGGCGACGTCGCGGTTGGGTCTCACCGGATGAGCATCACGCTGCCGGTCGCACTCAAGGCCGACGGAACGTCGGTCACCGCTGAGGTCGTTGCCGAACTTATCCCACGGACGAGCGATGACACACAGTTCCGGCTGCCCTACCCGGCCAGCGCCACAGCGCCGACCAATGGCAAGCTGACGCTACGTCAGCGGCAAACCGACGCAAAAATTGCGGTCGCGGACTGGAGTTGGGCTAACGAGCGTGAAATCGCGGTGCACGCGCCCGTACGCGCCGAATGGATCTACGAATTCGTCTACGAGGCGAAGGATCCGAAAGTCATGGGCATCGGCCATAGCGCCACCCGCGATTTCGTCTCATTCCTGAAATATGCGCCGAAGGACGACTTCGGAAATCCCAATCCGCTCGCGATGACCGGCTTGCGCGTCCGCCTCGGTGAGGAGCGCGGGTCCGGGAACCTCGAGGCGGTCTACAGCTGGGGGCGCTCGCAGGGCGGCCGCGTGCAGCGCGATTTTGTCCGCTATGGCTTCAACCAGGACGAGTCAAACCGCATCGTGTTTGACGGCATGATGCCCTATGCCACTGGCTCCGGCGGCAACATGTGGATGAACTTCCGCTTCTCACAGCCAACCGTCAGCGCACAACAGCACTCGCGGCGCTTCTCGCACGAGCCCGAGCTGCCACACACATTCGCGGTGATGAAAGACCCGATCACCGGCGAGACCAGCGGCACTCTGCAAAGCTGCCTCGTGAGCGACACCTGCCCGAGAATCTTTAGTATCGAAAGTGCCAACGAATACTGGAACAAATCGAGCTCGCTCAATCACACGGATGCCGACGGCAAGGATTTACGCACGGAGGACCTTGCCGCCAACGTTCGCCACTATTTCATCGCCAGCATTCAGCACAACACCGTGTTCGATGCCACGGCGCGAAGTGCGCGAGCCTGTCAGCAGCTTGTCAATCCGCTCTACAACGGCCCGGTGTTTCGCGCCTTGTCAGTTGCACTCGACGAATGGGTCAGGTTTGGGATGCGGCCCCCCGACAGTGTCGTGCCGCAGGTCCAGAATGGGACGCTGGTACCGCCGGAAGCCGTGCGCTTTCCCACAATCCCGGCGCGAGCCTACGACGGCTGGCCAAAGCTGCCGGCCGTGCGATTAAACCCGCAGGCGATGAACGTGAACCTCGTACTCGACTTCACCAAAGTGCCGCCGCAGCCTAAGGGGCCGCGGTACACGACCCTTGTCCCGCAGGTTGACGATGACGGCAACGACCTGGGCGGCATCAGGCTTCCCTACCTGCAGGCGCCGCTCGGCACGTTCACTGGCTGGGGGCTCATCAAGCGGGAACTCGGCGGCGCGTTGCCGGACATCTGCCAGCAATTGGGGCAGTTCATTCCATTCGCCAACACCAAGGCCGAACGGCTCGCAGTCTCCGACCCGCGCTTATCGATCGAGGAGCGCTATCCGAGCCAAGGGGAGTATGTGCGGGCCGTGAAGGAGGCCGCCAGCGCTCTGGTGCGCCAGCGTTTTCTGCTTATCGAGGATTACGATCGCATGGTCGAGACTGCGCTGCAGAAGGGAACCGACCTCTGGAAAACAGCCCGCTGAACGGTCGGCGAATGACCGGCGCTCTCACGGATCAGTGCACCTGCTGATGCCCGTTTGATTCCTGGCTCAAAATCGGGGCCGGCTGAGCGCGAGAAGGCAAGGATCAGCCGCTGCCGAAACGTGCCCATTCCCGGATAGATCTCTCTTGGCGGGCGCGGAGAAACAGCAGGGACCGTTCTTTGCGGGCATTTTCCTGACAGCGTCGCCAGTAGGAACAAGGCGAATTCTTCCCTTTCGCGCTGAACGCTGTTGCCGTAGGCTCTGGCATCGAAGGGCTCGCTGAACGAGACTCTCGACTACACATGATCCCCCAAGGAGGTATCGCCATGACGAGGATATGCGCTTTCACTGCCTCCGCGTTTGCCGCAGTCCTTGCGGTTTCGACCGCTTTCGCGCAACAACAAGCTCAAACCCAGCGCATCAGCGGCACGATCGAGCGGGTCGACGGCAATACGGTCTACGGCAAGGCGGCCGATGGTAGTGCGATAACCCTCAGGCTCGCACAGAACGCCGCAATCACGGCTGTGTTGAAGGCGACGTTCGCAGATATTAGGCCGGGCGACTACGTCGGGACCGGTGGGGTTCCGCAGGCCGATGGCAGCCAGAAAGCGGTCGAGTTGCGAATCTTCCCCAAGCCTCAAGAGGACGGCGGCCATTTCTATGAGGGGTGGTACGGCGCACCCAAGGGCACCATGACGAACGGTTTTGTCCAACCGGTCGCAGTGACCACGGTGGCCACAGGCGGCAGCGATCCAAGCATCGTGGTGAAGTACCCCCAAGGCGAGAAGCGGATTGTCATCCCGGCGAGCGCACATGTCGTGCGCAACGTTTTCGGCAGCAAGGACGACCTCAGGGCCGGTGCTGCCTTCCGCGCCCAGGCAGCGACCAAGCAGCCTGACGGCGCTTTCACGGCGTCGGCCATCAACGTCGGCAGGGACGGTGCGCGGCCATTCTGAATACGTTGAGTTTGGTGCCGCAAACCCTTCGCTGTCCCCACCGCGGCCGTTTCCGTTTCCACCTGGAAGCGGCCGCAGCGGAGTATGATCGGACTGCCGCGTCAGCGCCCGTACCCTTGCCGAGCCCCTTGCTGGTGACGAAGAAGCGCGTCACCGATTTGTTGCGCCCACGGGATCGACGATGGCGCGTTTCCATCCGCTGCGCATTGGCGGGGCCGCGCTGCTGCGCTTCGGCCTTTTGATCCGACGCGGACAGGATGAATGCCACGCCGAGCGCAAGGCCGACAGTTGAAAGCGCCTTGCCGAAGCCGCTCATGCGCTTCCTCCTTTCGGCTTATGGGACGACCATCACGGTCCCCATCATACCTTTGTCCTCATGGTCAACCGCATGACAGTGATAGACAAAGCGGCCGACGATCTCGGGATCTGTGAACGGAATGGACACCTTAATCGAGCCAGGCCGCTCGTCGGTTGCCGGCGGGATCGGCATGGTGTCGCGCAGGCTATCCTCGTCCTGCGGCAAGCCGTTGACCTCGGTGACGAGGAACGGCGTCTGATGAATGTGAAAGCTGTGATACTGCTGGTCGGTGTTGACGATTGTCCACTCCTCGGTATCACCGAGCTTCACGGTCTGATCAACCCGGTCATCGTTGAAGACTCGCCCATCGATCATGAACACGCTGCGGTCCTCCGTGCGTGAATAGACGATCCTCCGTTGCCGCGCGATCGCGCTCGCGCGCAACTCGTCAATCCAGCGCTTCACCTCCACGTGCTGGCCCAGTACCTCGGCCTCGGCGTCCGCCGACACCGACGGTCCGGCCGAAACGATGGTGGCAACCTGCTGGCCGGGAAAAATTTCCCGCCACGCCATGTTTTTGAAGGGAAGCGTCGCGATGGCATATTTGCCCGGCGGCGGACCTATGGCGATGGCATCGATGCGCTGACCAGGGCCGAGCAGGAACTCGTTCATCTTACGGGGGCGCGACAGCGGATGCCCATCCGTCGCGATAACATAGAGCGATACGCCAGAAAACCGGAACGGGGCGAACAGTGTGGCACCGATATGAGCGATCCGCCAGAACTGTATCTCGCCCTGGCGGATCTCCACCACCGGGTTGATCTGCCCGTTCACCGAGATGACCTCGCGGCCGCCGCCCGGCTCTGCGTGCTTGATCAGGATGAAGCGCTCCGGCAGATCTTTTAGGATCGGGAATAGTGTTTCCGATCCATCGACCACGAGGGCACCCGACAGGCCACCCAGCATCTGCTTGGTGACGAAGCCATGGCCGTGCGGGTGATACCAGAACAGCCCCGGCCCCTGGCGGCCGGCCCGCGGTACCACGACCTCATACTCAAACTCATGATCCGGGAGCACATGGATGAACACATTGTCGCTGCGTGCGCGCGGCGAAACACTCATGCCGTGGAAGTGCAGGTTCGTGAAGCCTTCGGGCACCCTGTTTCGAAGCCTTACCCGCACAACGTCGCCAAGCCGTATCCGCAGCAGCGGAGGCAGATAGGAGTCGTTGTAGAGAAATCCCGGGAATTGTGCATCGCCCAACCGCATCGGGCTCGGCGATGCCGTCAGGGTGGCGTTCAGTTCGCCGTTGCGGCTGCGAATTTCGGGTGGCGAGATCAACACCTCCTGTATCGCCTTCGCATGGTCGGTCCGCAACAGGGACATGCCAGGACCAAGCAGCCCCGCGAGGCCCGCTCGGCCGATGCTCCGCAGCAGGCAGCGGCGGTCGGTTTGATGGGTGTGCATTACGCGCCTCCCTGTTGGTGGCATTGAAGTGGGTCCGATCGGTTGCTTGGGGGGCGTCGGCTGTTTTGAGTTTATCGGCAAGGATCGAAGCGACCGCGGTATCGACGTTTCCAGATATGGTTTGTCCAATGCCCGCGAGCACTCTCGGCGCGGAGACT
>JASHRR010000664.1 GCA_030037185.1 Xanthobacteraceae bacterium
ACGCCGCCAACACCACGTTGAATGAGCATCCCGAAAGGCCGAAGCCCAGCAACACGCCGGCCGACAGCTCCAACATCGCCGGTGACTGGCTGTGCGCCATAAGCACGAGCCCGACCACATACATGAAGGCACCGCCTGCGAGCACCCGAAGTGCGCCATAGCGGTCAGCAATCGCGCCGGCGAACGGCTGCGCGGCGCCCCACAACAGGTTCTGCACCGCGAGCGCCAGCGAGAACACGTCGCGACCCCAGCCGTTGTCCTGGGACATTGGCGTCAGGAAAAAACCGAGCGCGGAACGCGGCCCGAACGAGAGGATTGCTATCAGGCAGCCGCACCCGATGATGACGCCGGGCGTGCGCCAGCTCATGCGTGATGGTGCTGCGTGAAGGGTGGTCATGAAGGGCATTTCCTTAAGGTCTGCGCTCGCTGAAGGTGGCGCGCATATAGCTAGGGGCTTGCCGGCTCGCACCAAATCGAAATTGCGCAATTGACGGCCAGCTTTGTGCATAGCAGCCATCCCGGCTGCTGGCTTTTTCTGCCATCGCGGCTGCCGGCCGAGGTCGAGCAGTACGGCGCTTTTGCGAGTTAGCGGAGCGGTGCAAGGCCGCTCGGGCACGGCTTGCCATTGAACGGAAAGCAGCGGCAATTGCGAAACTTGATCGAACCGTCCACGGAAAGCTTTTTCAAGCGAGCCGAAATGGGCAAATTGATGAGCCCGACATTGCTACGCTTTTGGCGAGGAACAGTGTCGCAGTTTGATGGATCGCTACGCGCCTCAATTCTTGCTATCGAATTAAGGCGCAGCACGTTTTTGAAGTCGAAGCAGACGTCCGCCATGACCGCCGATCCGCACGCACGCCTTGCCGAGTTCTTGTCCATCGGGGACACCAAGCAGAACCTGCCGGGCGTGAAGATCCGTGACGCCGCCACCATGCTGGTGATCGATCGCAGCGGGCGAACCCCAAAGGTGCTGCTGGGGCGACGCCACCACGGCCACAAGTTCATGCCGGGCAAATATGTGTTTCCAGGCGGCCGGGTCGAGCGCGCCGACCGCCGCATGAATATAGCGACGCCGCTCGACAAACGGGTGGAGGCGCGGCTGATGAAGGAGGTGCGCCATCCGAGCGCGGAGAAATCGCGCGGCTTCCCGCTCGCGGCCATTCGCGAGGTGTTCGAGGAGACCGGGCTTGTGCTGGGGACTAAAGTGGATGAGCCTCTATCGGCCTTTCCTCGCAAGCCGAGCAAGCAAGATGCGAGCCGCCCGCCCAGCGACGAGTGGGCAAAGTTCGCCAAATCGGGCGTTGCCCCCGATCTCGCCGTGGTGCATTTCATTGCCCGCGCCGTGACGCCGCCCGGACGGCCGCGCCGTTTCGACACCCGCTTCTTTGCCGTCGGCGTCGATGCCATCGCGGCGCGTATCGAGGGGGTCGTCGGTCCGCACACCGAGCTCGTTGAACTCGTCTGGCTGCCGATCGAGGACAGCCTGCGGCTCGACATGCCCGGCATTACAATGGCGGTGCTGGAAGAGCTCGCGATCAGGACCGCCGAGGGCTTCACGCACGATCTTCCCGTGCCTTTCTATCGCATGCGGCGTGGCCGGCGGCTGCGCGAGCTGTTGACCTGACTGCTTGTTCCTTGACTTTTGGTGCTTGACGGCTACGGTCCGGATAACTTCAGGCTGAAATTCCCGCGCCTACGCGCGGGCCGCAACTCAAATGGAGAATTGCCGCGATGGCCAAGTCGACCATGGTCAAGATCAAACTCCTGTCGAGCGCCGACACCGGCTATTTCTATGTCACGAAAAAGAATTCCCGCACCCAGACCGAGAAGATGGTGAAGAAGAAATACGATCCGGTCGCCAGGAAGCACGTGGAATTCCGTGAAACCAAGATCAAGTAACCCATCCCGACGCCTGAAGGCGGGGCTTTGCCCCAGCCTTCAAAAGGTCGGGCATCTCTCTCGCCTCATACCAAAGCGGAGAGCTTGAGGGCCCGGTTACAGCTCACCATGGTTTCGGCGACAAAAGCCGAATATGGGCTCGTCATATGCGGCATGCTTGCGAATGCTGGCCGCGTGCGCCGCGTAGGCGTCCGCAAGCTTTGCAATACGGATAACGGCCCGGGCAGTCGCAATCCCAAAGGCGTGTCGATATACAGCAGGTTTTGCAGGTCGTCTTTGCGGATGGCACCGCAACGTGGCCGCGCTTTCGAAATCCAATTGGCCGTTGCAGCCTCCAAGCGTCAAGGCGCGCCTTCGCTTGTTGCGCCGTCGCCGGCTTGAGTTGGCGTCGTTCTCGCTTTGTTTCAACAGCCATCCCGCGCTTCTTATGCCTAGCGGCCGCCTGAAGGCGGGGCTGCCGCGCGCTGGTTCCGGCGAGGGGCCGGCTTGACGGCCGCAATCCGGGGCAACCCGTTGGCGGCGCGTTGGCGCTCCCCGCCGATCTGAACGGCTTGCGGCCTCGTGAAAAGCGAGCAGCAGCCACGATGGTGGCCGCGTGCGCCTGCCCTTGTGGCGCCGGGATTAACCGCGGTCCGCGGCGGGCAAGGTGCCCCTTGGCCCGGATGCCCTGACCGCGCCGGGACACCCCCAACGTATCTCCAACACCGGGCTCGTGGTAAAGCCACGCGGCGGCAGCCAGGGCGACCACCAATCGCGCCGTCGGCCGCCCGTCCCTCCAGATTGCTGCCCGGGCACACCTTGCGGCGTTCCATTCAGGGCTACGAAGCGTTAATCGCTGAGCTTTAAGGTGGTGGCCGGTCGGAAACGGTGTCTTTGAGGA